>CAZMVK010000023.1:0-26772 GCA_964569545.1 uncultured Bdellovibrio sp. | reverse complement strand
CGTTTCAATTTGGGGCAACGAGATAAAATATCAAGGGAGAGTAAATATGTACTTTAGACTCCCCTGGCCCCTACCGATACCTTGTATGTGTGGGGGGCCGATTGTCACGAAAGTCCAGCGATTCACAATTGATGCTTGTTTGGGGAGATATACCATCTTGGGCGTACTCTTCAGTCGCAGCACTTATGGAATCCCTTAAAAAAGTAGACCCTGTAACCTGTGCCCATTGCCTACGTGTCGGTGAATACTCACGCTTGCTTGCTAAATCAGCAGGGTTATCTGACTACCAACAAAAAGTCGCCGAGTTTGCGGGCATTCTTCATGATGTCGGTAAAATTGGAGTCCAAACAGATATTACTCACAAGCCTGGTAAATTAACTGCCGAAGAATATCAGATCATGAAAGCTCATTCGGTCTATAGCGAAGAAATTATCAAACCACTCAATGTTCATACTTTTTTTAAACAGGTAATTCCAGCAGTACGCTCTCATCATGAGCGAATCGATGCTCAGGGTTACCCTGACAAATTGGGTGGTGAGGACATTCCTCTGATTGCACGCGTGATTTTGATAGTTGATACACTGGATGCCATGGGCGAAGACCGCGCTTACCGTAAAGGTATGCCAATTGAAGCTATCTATAAAGAAGTTCAAAAATACTCGGGATCACAATTTGACACTCAGCTTGTGCAAATTTTCCTGGATTCCCACAAACATTGGGACAAGGAAAAACCAGATCAAGAAACGATTATCGAAATCCACAAAAAAGTGGCTTAACACCAACTTTTTCACTCTAAAAATTGTTTTGCATGCATATGATGTGTGATTGAAAAAAATCATCACTTGATATGATTTTGTAGAGTTTAACTTCACAAATAAAATTGTGCTCGATATACACAACTCAACAGTTCTTGGGGTGTGGTATGTCAGCAAAAAAATTTCTCTCTTCGTTTATTAGGCTTTTGTTTTCAGTTTTAACGTCAGTGTCACTTTTAATTTCATTTTCTCTTTTAATTTCACCTACAAGTAAAGCCAAAGTTTATTCCTTGGCCGAATACCCCTACCCTCTGACCAATTCCTATCAAGCCACTCTGTCTTTTGCGCTGGCAAGGCCTGAGAAAAGTTTTTTAAAATTTAGAACGATCTTGTTACATCCTGAACGCAATAGTGTTCCTTTCTATGAAAAAAGAGCTGCATTTTATTTTGGCCAGGCTTTGCAACCTGGAATTGCTCCGCTGGCATTCCTGATGCCCGGAACCGGCGGCAGCGCCGAAGAAGATGGCCTGCAATTTATTGCTCAACAACTTTATAAAAATGGATATCACGTCATCACCATCTCAAATCCATTTTCTTGGCAATTTTCATTGGCGGTCAGCCGCACTGGCGTTGTTGGTTTTGCTCCCGCAGATTTGCAAGACCTAACAGTCTTGCTTGCAGAATTACAGAAAAAATTAAAATCTGAAGGCGTCTTGGTTTCATCTTATAACCTGATTGGTTATTCTCTAGGAGCGGCTTACACCGGATTTTTAGCTGTACAAGAACAAAAAAATCCACAGTTACAAATCAACAAGTTTGTCTTGCTCAACCCGCCTTTGAGTTTTGCAAAAAACTTGGCTCATGTTGAAAAATTTTATGATCTTGGTAAAAATGTTTCTTCAGAAACCAAAGGGATGATTAAGGCAAAAATCATCGACATAGGTTTACGTTACCTAGAAAATCCAGACGCTATTCCTATAACTGAAATTGGCAAACAATTGGGTTTGAGTGATGGTGCACTGAAATGGGTGATCAGCGATACTTTCAGATCAAGCCTTGCGCAGGTATTGTTTACCACACAAAACATACATGACTTAGGTTTACTGAAAACCCCTGCGAACTCACGAAATATTTCTCAACGCGAAGAAGAAGCAAAACAATTTACATTTTTTGATTATATGCGTTTGGTTGTTCAGCCCACTTTGGCTCGCGATATCTCAGAAGAACAAATGTTGGAACTGAACTCTTTAAAATCAGTAACGTCTGAATTAAAAAAGAATAAACGCATTTACATTTTTCACAACCAAGATGATTTTTTATTTGAGCCCGAAGATCTACAATGGATCCAAAACACTGTTGGTGATGAACGCAGTTTTATCTATCCACATGGTGGCCACATGGGGAACACTTGGTTTCCGATCAATGCGAAAGATTTTTTGTCTGTCATGTTGAAACCATAATTAATTATTAAAAATCACAGAAGCAAAGAAGAGCAGACAATAATTGAACGAGCAAAAAAACCAGAAGGGTTTTTAACAATCTATTAGTCTTATCAAGCCATTCTTAAAATAGTGCCGAATCTAGGCTCTATTTAAAACTTCTACATTTAAATCAATGCTTTGCGCTCTTAAAACTAAGCCAGATGATGCTAGCTCTCGGAATGTCTTGTGCACACCTCAAGACATGATCGGAGAACTTATGAGTTGGATATGGAAAGCATTTTATTTGATCCTTATTATGCCCGCTGTCGTACTTTTTGACAGCCCGGCTTGTTTTGCTGATGACAGTTTGCTTGAACCATCAGAGCAGCGGTTGTTTGAAGACCAAGAAATGGAAAAACTGATTTCTGCCGCCGGAGATCTAAAACAATTAGAACCACTTTTTGCGAATTATTTATATATGCCTTCAATGATAAAGATCCTTAATAATAGACTCGCTGAAGGAGGCGCTTCTGAACAAATAATCGCTGATTACATGCGGAAAGTGTTTCAAAGATTACCACCTACCTTCAGTAATGACTGCATGTCTAATCCTGGCTGCTTAAAAACTGTTAATATTATGCAAAATATATTAGAAGATAATTTTTATATTCGAGAATATCTTTACGTCAGTTTTTCTACTGATCAAAACAGCAATACTGAAGCTGGCAAAGACAGAGCTAGATATTTTAAAGACGTTATTGACAGCACGCGAGCCAAACAAGAACACGAATGGCAGAGCCCTGCGCCAATTCAAAATGAAAGACCAGCCATCGCGAGAAAAAAATCAAGCCCTACTCTGCCCGCAAAAATGCCGGTTTTTAAAATAGATGCATTGGATCCAAATTGTGGAACTGAAAAAGTTCTTTCTGATGCTGCTCAAGTTATTTTTGAAAACAGCAGTCATGTTTTTTCACAAAAAAATCTTTGCGGACAAGATGTGATTATCAAAGTCGTTGATCAATCGACATCAAAAACAAAATTATTTTCCACCAATATAGAAATTTCGAAATGTCAGACTCAGGTTTTATTCAGAACTCAGTTTGAAACCAATGATGTATCCAATGTTCAAACTAGCGTTCGCAAAATGGCAAACACTCTTTACATTGCGGCACAAAAGAGAATCCAATCGGCGTCATTGAATACTTATCACCCATCCATTGACTCTTGTTATGGATCTAGCAATGATCCAGTTGAACATTACTAGCAGACTTTAAAAAAAATGATTTTCAGTTCGACTGGGAAGGTTTTTTTGGAACGAGATGCGAAGATGCGTTTTAGCAAAATAGAAATTGATTCTGGGCTGCTAGCGTAACAAAAAAATAGACCGGACTAAGCTGCCTGAAGAATTTTTTAAAAGTCTGCTATGAAAATTTGATTTGATTCAAAATTTTATTGATACTTTATTAATATATATTTTTGAAAGTTAAGTTAGAATTTTAAACTACGTAAAACTAAGTAAAGAGGTTCTGTATGCGAATTTTTTCTGACATTACTAAAACAATCGGTTCGACCCCCTTGATTAAGATGCAACGTATGGGGCAGAATTTGCCTGCTGAAATTTATTTGAAGCTTGAGTTTTTCAATCCCTTGGGCTCAGTTAAAGATCGCATTGGTCTGAATATGATCGAGAGTGCCGAGCGTGAGGGTTTGTTAAAGCCAGGGATGCAGGTTCTAGAGCCAACCAGTGGCAACACTGGCATTGCTCTAGCCTTTGTTTGTGCAGCAAAAAATTATCCGCTGACTTTGGTTATGCCTGAAACCATGTCACAAGAACGTCGCACATTGTTGATCTTATTAGGTGCTGAATTGATCCTGACTCCGGGTCCACTGGGTATGAAAGGTGCCATCGCCAAAGCACTTGAAATATTTGAATCAAACAAAAATTATTTTATGCCTCGACAATTTGAAAACGAACACAATCCTGAGATTCACCGTCTGACCACAGCTCTTGAAATTTGGCAGGACACGGATGGCAGTGTCGACTTTGTTGTTAGCGGTGTTGGTACTGGCGGAACATTGACTGGCATTGGACAGGTTTTGAAAGAAAAAAAACCTTCTGTAAAAATGATCGCAGTCGAACCCAGCGAAAGCCCCGTGTTAAGCGGAGAAAAACCAGGGCCCCATAAAATTCAAGGCATAGGCGCTGGATTTATTCCGCCAGTATTGGACAGAGATCAAATTGATGAAATTCAAAAAGTATCAAGCGAAGAAGCCTTGAAAACAGCTCAGCAGGTGATCCGAACCGAAGGCATCCCTGTTGGCATCAGCTCAGGTGCGGCCATCGCGGTGGCAATTCGCGTAGCTTCTCGCAGTGAAAACCAAGGCAAAAAAATAGTCTGCATTGTTCCCAGTTATACTGAGCGCTACCTTTCAACCTTACTGGCTGAAGAAGCACGCACCAAGGCTCAGCAGTTGGTTGTACAAACAGTGAATGAAGATTTTCTGAAAAAGGTTCCTGTACAATAAAGAATCTATTATCAACTAGATCAAAAAAGAATAAGCATTAGTTTAAAAAACTAATGCTCTAATAAAACTGAATCCCTATTTAATTTTATCTAAAATTATAAAAAGTTAAATTTCAATTTGCGAATGTAGCCAGTGGTCTAGTTCGCTGAGCTCGGTGGATAAATCGACGTATCTTAATTTTAAATCATCGATAACTTCACTCACATGATTTCCAGTGTAGGCTTTGCCTTTTAACATGATGGTCAGATCTTCGATCAGCTGTGGATACAAACAATCAGAATAAATATTTAGACTGATGATATGGCCCTCGTCGACCTTGAAATGAAAATCAAAAAGACCTAAAGATAAATACTCGGTCATTTGGTGAGTGAATTCCAATGTTTTTCCGTACAACCAATCCCATGAACTCAGTTGTTCATACTGGGTTTTCAAACTGGGAATTTCTTGCAGCTTGTTCATTGATAAATTTTCGACCTGAGCTGTACATTGATAAAATTCTTGAAAGCTTTCCATCACAGCCTGCGTGAGCAATTCATGATTAAGCCCCGGCGAGGCCTCGGTAAGATTGGCAACACGGGCTCGAACGGACTCTTTACCTTTGGCTTTAAGTTTTTTTGGATTCGGTGTGAGGTAATTTCCCAAACGTGAAAGATCAGCGTTAATCAACAACGTGCCGTGATGAAAAGCGCGATCTTGTTTTTCACGAAAAGCACTGCCGCTGAATTTTCGTGGACCATCGGCATAAGCCATCAACAAATCATTGCGACCAGAGATCTCGCCTTGGATCGAAAATTTCTTCAGAGCATTTAAAATAATATTGGCGTTGTTGTCTCGCTTGTAACCATCTTTTGGCGATAAAAAAGTAAAATTGGTGTTTCCTAAATCATGAAATACGGCCCCGCCACCGGTTGTTCTGCGGGCTAAAAAAACTTTGTCTGTTTGCATGGCTTTTAGATTGCATTCTGACCAAGGGTTTTGATTTCTGCCGATCACCACGGTTTCTTGATTGCGCCATAAAAATAACACCTGCGACGATGGATCCAAATCATGAAAAATCCACTCTTCCGTTGCCAGATTTAAATGGGGATTGAAACTATCAGATAAAAATATTTTGCAGTGGCTGGGCTTGTTGCTCATAATGGCCCACTGTTTACAGGCGACGACGGATTCCAGCAAGCCACTTTTGACTTTCAGGTATTTTCATTAGCAGCGTCAAAAGTAGATAGGCAATACCAAAGGCTCCGACTGTGACCAGGACTTGTGAAATCAAAGGTAATGGTGCTTGCTGCAATAATAAATGCGATTGGCTGTCGATCACTCGCGCCAACAAAGCTGCTAGCAATGCACAGCCCCACAGTGTTGCTTGGTAACGAAAAGAGGACTGAATCGGCCCTATCTGTGCCAGCAATCTACGTTTTAGCAAAACAAACTCGATCCAACCCGCCACTCCAGCTGAGGCCGTCAAACCGACTGTTCCCCATGGGATTTCGCTGAGTTTAAAATTCAAAAAAGTCATCGATGATAACGAAAACCATTCTTGCATTTTTGCTGGTAAATACAGTGCAGCGACATAACCAAAAATAGTTGTCAAAGCGACGCGTACCAATGCAATTTTCAAAGGAGTTTTGGTATCTTTCAAGGAATAAAAAGTAGAAGCAAACAAACGTCCTTGTGTCGTCGCCAACAAACCAATGGTCGACCCCATCAACACAAACCAAACTTCTTGCGAGCTTTGTGAGTTGAATTGCCCAGTTTGAAAAACAGCACTGACAATACGATCACCTAAAAATAAAAAACCCACCACCGATGGAATAATAAAAAAAGCGATGGTGCGCAACCCTGCCCACAAACGATTGCGCAAATATTCATTGATCTGCGAAACACTGCCCACAGCCGTGGACATTGTCGTCAGCTCGACAGCGGAAACACTCATGCCAAAAAGTGAAACTGGCAAAAGATACAATGTTTGCGCATAGGCCAAGGATGACACCGCACCTGTCGGCAAAAAGCTTGCTAGCATGCTATCAATATACGCTGAAACCTGAACCACGCCACGCGCCACCACCACTGGCGTGAAGTTTTTCAAAACTGTTTTTACGTATGAATTCATCTGCCATTGCAATCGCAATCGGCCCAACAATCTCCACGCCACAGGCAATTGAATCATGAATTGCAAAAAACTGCCGCCGACCAATCCCCAGGCTGTCCACTGTGCCAACGAAAAACTGGATAAATTTTGACTGCCAAAATAAATCAGAAAAATAATAATTGTTAAATTCCAAATCACAGGTGCTGCATACGAAAGAAAAAATTTACGGTGACTATTTAAAACACCAAGACACCAAGCGGATAAAACCAGAAAACCAATGCCTGGAAAAAATATTTGCACCAAACGAATGGTTAAATCTTTTTTCTCACCTGAAAACCCTGGAGCGATCAAATTGATCATCTGCGGAGTGAACCAAACGCCAAGCAATACCAAAAGAGAAACAGCTAACATCAAAAATGTTAAAATGACCTGAGCAAGTTTTTGCGCCTCTTTTTGTTTTTCTAAATCGTTTTGACCTTCGGCCAACAAATGAGCATAAACCGGAATGAAAGATGCCGACAATACACCTTCACCAAAAAGATTTTGCAGAAAGTTGGGAATTTTCAAGGCGGCCTTGAACGCATCTCCCGCATCTGAGTTCCCAAAATAATGGGCAAACACGCGTTCGCGAATCAAACCGAAAATACGACTAAGAAAAATGCCAGCGGCAACCCAAATAGCTCCTGATTTCATTGTTTCATAGTACAGTGAAAAAGACTTTCGTCAAGGTTCGCTACCAGTTCGAACAAGAGGATTGGCAAATTATAGATCTATCAACAAAATAGAATAATGACAGGAATGAAAAGATTTTGGCGTTTGATTTTAGGTGGAGAGCTGCAGATGATTGCAGCTGCTCTGTCATTCTCAACAGTTCTTTCGATCATTCCATTTTTAGCTGTGACCTTGGCTGCAATTCAATCGCTCTATGGGTTGGATGCACTTTATCCAAAAATAGAAACAGCAGTGTTGCATTACTTTCAAGGGCCAGCTGGACAGAATGGCATACAGATCATTCACAAAGTATTTCGCCGAGTACAAAATGGGCGATTGGGCAGCTGGGGAGCCATGGCTTTGATTTTGAGTTCATTGATGCTTGTCAATGATATGGAAAAAGCTTTTCACCGCATTTGGGCATTGCCAAAACGTCGACCACTGATGGAACGTTTATTTTTTTATTGTTTGTTTTTATTTACCTTCCCATTGTTACTCACTATTTTTGTGACATTTGGCTCTATGAAATTAATTGAAAATGTTAGCATCCCTGGGTTTGTCCCGAGCCTGCAGATTGTGGCCTTGGTACTTACTTTGTTTATCACCTACAAAGCCGTGCCCAATACCAAAGTCCAGAGCGGGCTGGCATTCATTTTCTCGACGGGCGCAGCTCTTGGCTTGATTGCTTTAACAAAATCATTCAAGTGGATATCACAAACATTTTTTTCTTTGGGAAAACTGTACGGAAGTTTAGCTGTGATCCCCACACTTCTTTTGTGGATTCTATTGATTTGGTATATTATTCTAATCGGAGCCGCATTGACAGCCAGCTTTAACCACAGCAGGAACAATCAGCCATGAGTGCACAACAAAGTGCTTTGCCTTCAGCCGATATATTCACCAAGATCAATGACCCTTCGGAAAAGGCTAATTTATTTTCTGATTTAGCAAAGGCTCGTGGAAAGATTCTAGCCAAAACAACAGAACCTGGCAGCGATCTGCATGAATTATCAGCTTTTGATTTTCATGATAACAAAATTTATTGTCAGTCCAGCGCTACTTATAAATTAAAAGATTTTGGCGATTTGATTCTTTATTTTTTTGTCGGCTCGGATAAATATTTTATCCAATCAAAATATAAGATTCGTAAGGATAATATTGAAATTGATACTGACAGTACACTTTACCATTTACAACGACGCCAAGATTATCGTTTGCGAATACCTATGGGCTATAGTGCTCTTTACGAAGTGGTTTCAATAAATGGAACGCCAAAAAAACATAGTTTTCGTTTACAAGATCTTTCCGGTGGCGGCTGTCGCATCGAGATTCCAATACAGTCCAACAGTCTAAAAATACAAGATCTGATTAAAGGTCATTTGTTTTTACCAGATCGCCAACCTATTGTTGTCGATGGATCCATTAGGCACACCATGGTGGATGCTCAAAAGAAATTTTTAATCTGCGGCGTTCAATTTGTCGGGATGACGGCACCACAAAAAAATAAAATTGTGGCATTGGTGATGGATTTATACAGGCAATTTTTTGCCGGCAGAAGCTAATACTGACTTTTCAATAAAGAATCAGACCCATTGAGCCACCGATAATTATAAAAAACCATGATGGTAATTTAGTAAAATACATGGCACCGACAAATAACACAGCCAATACTATATCTAAGTAAGACCAAGCATTTCCGATACGGATAAGACTGAGAACAATCGTGCTACATACTGCCGCAGTCACTCCAAGAGAAAAATATTTAATCCAGGTTTGTTTGATCATCCAATTCAACAATAATGGAAACCAAGTTGTCATATGGATAAACGAAGGTAAAAAAACACCTGCTGTTGCAACCCCCGCCCCCAACAAACCCGCCACCTTGTAACCTATAAAAGTCACCGTGATCACAACTGGCCCCGGCGTCAGTTGTCCAAAAGCAAGAGCATCCATAAACTCTGTGTGAGTCAGCCAATGCAAACGATTGACAAAATCAGTTTCAAGCAATGGCACAATGGCCAGACCTGTTCCAAAAACAAATGCGCCCGCTTTCAAACAAACCAAAGCCAATGGAATAATTAACGGCGAAACCGCAGCCAGCTTGTTGGGCTTTCGATCTAGCTTGTTGGTCGAAAAAAAATTATGCATGCCTACAGCCACCAGACCAGATCCGATAATCAACACTGGTTCTGGAAAAAATGAATAAGCCGCAGAGGCCAAACAAACAACAAACAAAAACCAAAATAATTTTTCACGAAAAAGATTTTGCGCCAGACTTTTCAATGCCCACGCAATCAAAGCAAAAGCCGCAATCTGCATTCCGTGCATCAAGTGCTGAATCCACGGAACAACATTCATTGATTGATAAAACATCGCAAGCAAAATCATCAATACAAAAGAGGGCAATATCAAACAAAGGCCAGCCAGAGTGCCACCGAAAAAACCGCCACGCACTCGACCTAAAAAAACTGCTGTTTGAAAAGCTACAGGCCCCGGCATGGTTTTTATCATACCAAAAGCAGAGCGAAAATCATCTTCCGTCATCCACTTTTTCTCAACAACCAATTCTCTTTGCATTTGCGCAACAAGCGCCAAGGGGCCGCCAAAACCCAAAAAGCCTAAATGTAGAAAATATTTAAAAATTTCATTCATTGCTGATTGTTCGATTTTTCACGCTCTTTGGCATTGTAACGTTCTGTGTACGAGCGCATCTCTTGATTGAAAGAATTGTTTTTCTCGCGAATATAATCTTCGAAGCTTTTTCGTCGCTCTCGCACGTCAGCTTCAAAATCATCACGCTTTTCTCTAGAATCAGCAAAAAATTGTGAACGTTTTTCATCAGATTCTTTGTAGAATTCATTCTTTTCATCCCGAGTGTGTTTTTCTTTATTGAAATCATCTCGCTTTTTTTGCTGTTCTTTTAAAAATAAATCTCGTTCTTTTCGTTCGACCTTTGTGAACAGATCTCGCTCTTTCTGAATATCACGATCAAAGACCTCTCGACGCTGACGTACCATTTGATCAAACTTATTACGAATTTCAGCTGGCGGTCGATCAACAGTGTCTGTTAATTTTAGAATCAATGCCAGCTCGTCATTTTCTCTTTGTTTTTTTTCTGGCACTTGCGCTCTGAGATCCTGCATGACACGACGATCTTCAGCCAAAGAATATTTATCATCCACCAACGGCCGATCTGCGTCGTTGGTTTTATATTGATTGCGCGATTCATTGCTTGTCGCATTCAGGGCGCAGGCTGAGAATAACTGAGTGATGCCAATCATTATTACTGACATCAACATTGTTTTTCCATTCAGCTTAACAGTTTTTATCTTATATTTATTTTTATTAGTTACATTTTCAGACATAAACTCCCCCTGCACGACTCTCTCTATAAAAGACTTTAAAAATGTTATTAAGGAGTCCATAATTATTTTTACCAAGAATCAAAAGATCCGTTTCGACTAAACATAATTATGGTCTCCTTAATAAAACTGCTACTCTGATTCTAAATTCCCAAACTGACTTACTTCTGTCTTGGTCAGCTTAGACAGTACTTGGTCGAATCTGGACTCTTCATATTCATAGACACAGACTTACCTACTACAGCCTAACTATGGTCCAACTGTTCTAGCAAGTTGTCCAGTCAAGAAGAGGCCCAGATACAAGACCTTGCCATTATTTTTGCTCAAGTTTCATTTTGAAACAACGATAAGATATATGTATGCATTACAGTCATCCGCATTTAGAAAATAATGAACGTCGTCAATCGACACATGAAATACAGAATGAAAGACTGTATCGTGGGCATTTGTCATTACGCGGAACCTATTCGCAATTCCAAAGCAAATACACTCGCTACTTTATTTTTTCCCTGGCCTTACCTGTTTTGCTTTTTTTTGCTGGCTCATTGTTTTTTATTAACCAAAATTATAACATTTTTTATAACTTAGCTTATGATGTTCGCCCTGAATTGCTCACACATCTTGAGCGCGAAAAGATAACTTTAGTTTTCTTGGCAATATTAGCTTTATTAACAACGTCTGGTTTGTGTTATTGGGTGACGCGAAAAATGATTTCCGCAATGATCGGACCTCTTTGGTCTATGGAAAGACATTTAAAACAAGTTTCCCTGGGGGACTGGAGCCGCGATGATTTTCGCACCCGTAGCGATGACGAGTTTCAATCATTGACCACGACCTATTCATATCTATACCGCAGCTTGCGTGCTCATAATCAAAAAGAGATTAAAACTCTGGAAACGATTCTAAGCGAAATCGAGAACCCATCACCAACCAGCGAAGGCTCTCATTATCGATTGACCTCACCAATTCGAAATTTAATTCATGGAAAGAAATTACAGTTGGGAATTACCAATACCAACAATGAACCAGCTATCGTCGAGAACGTTGCTGCGAAGCACGCAGCTCGGCGGAAACGTCTCGCTTCTTGATCGCCTCACGTTTGTCGTGGGCTTTTTTACCTTTGACCAAAGCAATTTCGACCTTGGCGCGCCCCTCTTTAAAATAGAGCTTCAGTGGGACACAACTCAGACCGCGTTCTCGCAATGCCGCATAAATTTCATCGATCTCACTTCGATGCATCAATAACTTACGCAAACGCTCAGGTGCATGATTGTTGTAACTTGAATTTTTGTATTCAGAGATATGGGCATTTTGCAGAAAAGCTTCGTTGCCAACAAAAGATACATAGGAGTCTTTTAACTGCGCCTGCCTGGCACGCATGGATTTAACCTCGCTGCCAGTTAACTGCAGGCCGGCCTCGAAAGTTTCGATAATATGATAATCAAATCGTGCTTTTTTATTTTCTGAAATGATTAAAATACTCATTCAACCGAACCTCTAATACCTTTTACCCCAGTTTATGGAAAAAATCTATAAATTGAATCACAGATAACTCTTGTGCACGCAATTTCTCTGATAAACCCTGTTCTACCAGCAAGGCCATCGCTTTTTCTTTAGTGCAGGCATAACCTTGTTCTAAATTAGATGCCAAAAGCTTACGTGGCTGCAGGAAACACGCCTTTACAAATTTTAAATATTTTTTCTTATCAACCACTGGTGATGGTTTGTGACGAAAAACTAAAACACGACTGGCCACATTGGGCGGTGGCAAGAAATCTCCAGGACTGACATCACATACAGTTTCAATTTGCCAAAAAGTTTGCGCCACCACACTGAGCATCCCATAGGACTCGGTCTGTCTTTGCGCTCGAATTCTTTGGGCTACCTCTTTTTGAAACATTAAAATCATTCGCGACAACGGAGTTGCGTCCAACGAACGATCAATCACCAAGCTTGATGAAATTTGATACGGTAAATTACTGACCAATACCCTTGGTTCGGTCATTGCTTCGTTAGCAAAAAATTCTTTTTGCCAATGCCACTGCAAAGCATCTTCTTCGATCACGTTCAAACCTTGATCACGCCAATACTGAGCCATTTGCCGATCCAACTCGACAACCTGATAAGGAATTTTTTCTAGCTCCACCCGTTGTTTTAACAAATCAGTCAAAGCCCCCGGACCAGGACCGATCTCAAGCAAAGAGCCAATCGGACCATTCCAGGTCTCTAGTAACATTTTATTAACCACATGATCGTTGATTAAAAAATTTTGCCCCAAAGATTTCTTTGGTTGAATGCCCAGTTTTTCAAAAGCTTCTTTTAAACGTGTTCGAGCTGTTATCATCTATTTTTTCCACCTTGAAAATCACTGTCGTACGAATTCGGCGACGGCCCCAAATCCAAAGAACTAATCTGACCCTGTTGAAATCTCATCACCCCTGCAAGACCAATCATTGCGGCATTATCAGTACAAAAGCGTAACGGCGGAATTTGCAAATCAATTCCTTTTTGCTGTGCCCACTGCTCTGCCCGCTCTCGCAATCGAGAATTCGCACTGACCCCGCCGGTGATCGACACTCGACGAATTCCAGTTTTAACGAAAGCACGATCTAGCTTGACCATCAACATATCAACTGCGGCCTCTTGATAAGAGGCACATAGATCGGCCTGTCGCTTGTGAAACTCCTCGGGGCTAAGTTCTTTTTTTAATTGCTCAACCATTCTTTGCCCTGAAGCTTTGAGCCCTGAAAAACTCATCAAATAATTATCTTCTTTAACCATCGAACGTGGAAATTCATAGGCTTTGTTATTCCCAGTTTTGGCTAGACGATCTAACTGCGCACCACCGGGAAATCCCAATCCAATCATTTTCGCAAATTTATCGAAAGCTTCGCCAGCCGCATCGTCCAGGGTTGCACCCAATACTTCGTACTGAGAAAATCCATGCACCAGATACAAAGTACTATGCCCACCACTGACTGCTAAAGATAAAAAGGGCTGATCCATTTTCCATCGAGGTTTGTAGGATTCATCACTGAGAAATGGCGCCACGATATGACCCTCGAGATGATTGACGCCTATAAATGGAATTTCTTGTGATTGTGAAAGTGATTTTGCTGTCATCAATCCGACAATCAATGAACCAACAAGTCCAGGTCGATTGGTCACAGCGATACAATCAATATTTTTCCACTGTAAAGCAGACGGTACATTCGATTGGTGATTGGCATTTTCCAAAGCCTGCTCAAGCAAAAACAACAAATGCATTGAATGATTACGACAAGCAATCTCGGGCACAATCCCACCATAAGGTGCATGTGCCGCATCTTGATTTGCTGAAACCAAAGAACGAACAAAAACATCACCTTGCACATCAGATTCAACAACGGCAACAGAAGTATCATCACAGCTTGTTTCAATTGCTAAACATCGAACAACTGAATGCACTGACTTTTCAGATAAACTTTTGTTGATTCCTAATGATTCAGTCACGTTTGTGGCCGATCATTTTTTTAAAGATTTTAATCTGATTTTTGCTTTTTTAGCTTCAAGCGAGTTGGGAAATTTCGAAATGACTTCATCGTAAAAAGATTTAGCTTCGTCCTTCATGCCCAGTTCATGAAAGCTGGCGCCAATACGCAATGTCGCTTCAGCAAATTTTTTGTGATGAGGATTGGCGTCACGAAATTTTTGATAATTTAAAATCGAGCGTTTCCAGTCTTTTTCTTTGAAACGTTCTTCAGCAATTTCAAGATAATCTTTTTTTCCGGCCTTATCGCTGCCAGTTGCTTCGTTTTGATTTTGTTTTGCAGAGCTAACATCTGACGACATGTTATTAAGTTGGTCCTGCAACTTGATCACGGTCTCTTGTAAAATTTGAATTTTTTTATTTTGCTCTTCTTGTTGCTGTTCAAAATTATTTTTATTTTTATCTCGTTCTTGAGATTGCAAACCAACCTTGTTTTCTAGAACTTCGACACGACCATTGATTGTACGCATATCCGAATCTACATCAGCAAAACGACTGTTCATATCGGCATTGGATCTTTGTTGCTGAGTCACAACCTGATCTTGAATTTGACGTTTTTGCTCAACCTCCCGCCTGGTCATCAAAGTTTCACAGCCCAACAGCGAAAACATAGTAACAACTGACAATATAATTAATGATTGAGTCTTCATCAAATTCTCCATCCATGTAGTGATTAAAGAACATCACCTGTTTTTTGTCGAATCAGACGCGCAGAATTTTCAGCCTTTTCAGCCGCAAGTTTTGCGCGAAGAAAATATTTTTTTGCTTCGTCGTATTCTTTATCGCGATAAAATATTTCAGCTTTTTTATAGATCTCTTCTGCCTGATGCCAATTTCCAGCAGAATATTTTGCAGCTTCGACTGTCCGCGCGGACTCAAGAGCTGCGCGAGCCAGAGCATACTCATCCAAAGGTGGTGGTGATGTCACACAAGAAACCAATGTCGCCAACATCAAAGTCAGCGACAAAAAATTAAGTCTCATCCGACGACAACAAAAAACAAACAGGAACATTAATTACCAAGTGGTAAAAAATTTGCGCGTCTGTTTTTTGCGTATGCAGCTTCAGAATCACCTGAATCTAAAGGTTTTTCTTTGCCGTAACTGATGATAGGCAAACGGTCTGCCGCAACACCAAGACTTGTCATGTATGTCTTAACAGACTTTGCACGACGTTCACCCAAAGACAAATTGTACTCGATAGAGCCACGAGCATCACAATGTCCTTCGATTTGAACTTTACCTGGGTGTGCTTTCATCCATTGAGCATTTTGTTGAATCAGTTTTTTTGTTTCAGCAGACAAATTGGCTTTGTCATAATCAAAGTGGATAGTGTGTAGACCATCAATTTTACCACTGTCGCTGCCAGCAGCATCAAAATTCATTGGCGTGTTTTCAATCTGAGGAGCTTGTTCCGTAGTCACCTCATTATTGCTAACAGCAGCATCTTCAACTTTCTTTTTGCTCTGACAAGCACCCAATGCCAAACCCAAAACGGCGACGGCAATAATAAAACCTGAAGATATAGTTTTTTTTGTGTTCACAAAGTCCTCCTAAAAAAAGCAGTTGATATCGAAATAAGATGTTAGCCTGGCGTTGTTATTTGTCAAATCTTGCGAGACATGCTGCAATCAGCCTCATGATAAAAAAATATTTTAATCTATTTTTGTGCTCATCTATTCTCTTCTTTTTTAATCTAACTTGTGCGCTGCTGGTTTTTCCGCCGCAAGTTTTTGCACAAACAGATCCATCTATCGATTGGAAAGTCTTAAATCTGCCTCATTTTAGACTGATCTATGATGCGAAACATCAGGAATTGGCAAAGATTTACGCTAAGCACCTAGAGAGCAACTACCCAGTTCTTCATCACTATTTTGAGCAAATGCCCGAGAGCACAACAGTTGTGCTTAATGATCGTACAGATTTAACAAATGGTTATGCGACGCCAATTCCTTATCCACACATTGTGCTTTTTCCAGTATTACCTGGCCCACAAGAAACAATTTCAGAATATGGCGATTGGGAACGAGAACTAGTGATGCACGAATACACTCACATTCTTTCGTTTCAACCTCGTCGTGGTTTAGTGAAAGCTTTGTATTATACATTTGGCAGCATCATCACTCCGAACATGCTCTTGCCACGTTGGTATCTCGAAGGCATCGCGGTTGATATGGAAACTCGCAACAGCGACCATGGACGATTGCGCTCGACTTATCAAGATGCCTCACTGCGCGCCTATGTCTTTGATAAAAATCTTCAGCACATGGAACTGGGACAAATCAACGAAACTGATTTAGCCAGCTGGCCTTACGGTGCCAGGCCTTATTTATTTGGCTCCTTAATGTGGAGTGAAATGATTGCTCGTTATGGCGAATCAACCATCGAAGAATTGCATCATCTTTATGGCGGACGATTTCCATTTTTCATTGAAACTCCGATGCGCGAAACCACGGGCTCCAGCTATCAGGGATTGTTTAATCAAACATTACAAAGCATCGAAAATCGCGCACACACCCAAATCAATCAATTAGAAAAAACTCCATTACTGAGCGGTACCGATATCAAAATTAAAAATGCTATTGAAATTTTCTCTGCCCACCTCAGTCCAGACGGTCTGAAAATGGCCGTGATCACCAAAGAAGACGACAACAAAAGATATATTCGCATTCTGCAACGTCCATCGACCAACGTTGCTTTTGCGGGTTCACAGTTGCTGCCCAAAATTCGTTTGCGCATTGATGGCATCAAAGTATCTTGGCTTGAGAATTCACAACAAATTATTTATGAGCGAGTTCTTGATCTGAATCGATTTCACGAAGTTTCTGAATTTCTCATTTATGATCTTACAAAAAAACATATTCAACAGGCATCTGAAAACATTCGCGGACGCGAAGCCAACTTAAATGGAAACAACATAGTTTTCGTTAAGATTGCAGCTGGAAAAACAGATCTAGCTCTCAGTCAATTGACTGCAAATAATGGCGAGTTTAAAATCACCACTCCACAAATATTAATTTCTCCCCCGCTTGGAACTCGCGTCAGCGCACCTTTGTTTTTGAATTCTAAAGAAATTATTTTTTCTTACAAAGACAACCAAGGTGAGGGCTTGCGCATTTACAACCTTGAGAACAAATCTGTGCGCAATGTATTCACAGATTTTAGCAATGCCAAGATGCCATCAATTGCCAATAATCAGATAGTTTTTGCCTCGACCAAAAATGGCACTTACAATCTTTACGCAGCTCCGCTGTCTGCCATCAATACTGAAAATGTGAGCGCAAAACCAATTTCTCACACGGCGACCACCGTAGCGCAAACAGATTGGGATTCTTATCAACAAGAATATTACACCAGCGAACTGACCTCTAGCGGCTGGATGCTGAGACGCTTTTCAGACAAACAAATTCGCACCTTACCTCCGCAATTACCAATCATTCGACCAATGTTGGCGGATCGTTATGGCGACAAAGCTGCTAACACCAAAACATCCAGTGTCGATAGTGAAAAAATTGTGAATGAATCTGCAATCAGCGAATACTCGGCAGCACCTTATCTGTTGCCTCACTATTGGTTGCCAAATATTTCATTTTATAATGGTGGATCTATCTTGGGAGGTTCAACTGCAGGCTCTGATCCCGTTGGCCATCACAGTTATGCTTTGGCCGGCGCCTATGACAGTGGTCCACGAGAATTTGATTATCAATTTTCGTATTTGAACAACCAAACTTCTGCAATGCTGGCTTTACAAGCCTTGGACATTCACGCCGCAATTACCAATACCTATATTAAATTTCGTCAGCAAAATTATCTAGCGACAGCAACTTGGCAGTTGTCAGCCATCAACACCGACCTTTACGCAGGCCTTGGTTATCATTCTTTGTTGCGTGATTTTTCTAACGCCGTTCCATCTCAAACTGAGGCCCAAGGCCCTCGTGTATTGGTGGCTTATCAAGACATCAGTAAAAGTGGTGACCAAATTTCTCCTGAAACTGGTGGCGCCTACAGTTTGGCAGCCAGCCATTTTGCAGGTGGATCTGGTGAGAAGTTAAAAGATCCTTATCAACAATACGAGCTGTCGACACAGACCTATTTGTCAGGCGCTTTTCTGCCTAAACATCATGTGTTTTCAATTCGCGCACAAGGTCAGATGATTCAGCAAAAAGTCAGCCTTGCTGATGGTGCTATCACCTCGCCATATCAATTGTTTAACAACCTACCCACTCCGTACATGGTGATGCGGGGTTATTTGCCGGGACAATTTTTGGGCAAGAGCATGATCAACACCAATCTTGAATATCGTTTTCCGCTGTGGCGTCTTGAAAAAGGCTCTGGCACCTCGCCGGTTTTCTTGCGACGAATTCATGGCGCATTGATAGCTGATGGCGTGGCATTGGATGGTTATGCTTATGATCGAAAATTAGATCAATACGAAAGGCTAGCTAACAATCAAAGCTTTTGGAGCGCTGGTGCCGAGCTAAAAATCGATACCACCGTGGGTTTCGTGCTGCCGCTGACATTCTATGCGGGATACTATTTGCCCTTGTCAAAATTCAAAGAAGCGCAACAATGGGCCATCGGAATTCAACTCTAGGAGACCTTCTGAAAAAACGCTGATCCTTCGTTGCTGGTTGACCAGGCCACCTTCGGTGACCATTTGTCGTCGGATCGCTTGTGCGACGTCCTAGGAGGACGCCTCCGCGCTCACCTCGGTCGCGCCTCGGCTGAGCATTTTTTCAGAAGGCCTCTGACGTTGGAGAGGCGGATCTTTTGTAAAATTGAATTGACAAGGCTTGCTGCTGTGGAAAAACTGGGTAAGGGGGGACTACAGTGGAAAAATTAAATGACAGAACACAAGATCGAATCAGTTGGATCCGAGATCTCGTTCGTGCCGAAGAGCAAATGGAAGAGAGTGGACTTGTGGACATGTCATCTCTTGATGGCGAAAAAATCATGCTGCAAGAGACCCTGGTCTACCTACAACAATTAAAAAACGAATTTATCGAATCCGCGACTGCTTTTAACGAATTAAAGGCATCTCCATTGGGACGTATTAAAATTTATGGCATTGCTAAAACTCATGCCGATTTTATGTTGTTCCGCAATGGCTTTAAAATGGTGTTTTCTCTAAAAGCTCCAGGACAAGTTTCCATCCGTTTTAATTTTATTGGACCGAACACCTACATTCCGTCACAAATTCCAACGGCTTCACAATCCTCAGTCACTCAGTTGTCTGAAGAACATTTGTTAACAGCAAAGGCTGGTCCTTTTGGTGAACTGATTTGGTCTTTTCAAGATTCTGCAGTGAAATTGCAAAATGTGGTAAAACACCATTTAACGATGTTCATTCGCGAGAGCGCTAAATAGGTCTTAGGCTACGGAGCAAACCCCAAGGCTCCAAATGACTCTTTCCAAGGCAAAATCCAAACGCCATCGACCTTTCGAGATTTTTTTTCTCGGCTGACACAAAACAAGTCAGCTTTAGGAAAATCTTTTTTGAAATGCAAAAGGTGCTTTAAATGTCGATCATCGACATGCTCAGTTGATTTCACTTCAACCAAACTTACCTGTTTGTTTGGTCGCTCTATAATCAAATCTATTTCGGCGTCATCTTTTGTTCGCAAGTACGAAAAACTATAATCTAAGCCAAGATATTCATTGTATCGATGAACTTCATTTATATACCAGGACTCAAAAAGACGACCATATTCCGAGGTCTGCGCTTGCAACGAAATACTCAATTGCTTTTCAATCGCTCGGCGCACACCCGTATCAAAAAAATAAAATTTAGGAGCTTGCTTCTGAACAGCTCGAATCGAGCGCTCATACGAATTCAAAAAAAATCCAACATGAGTGTCGCACAGAATCTCATAATAATTCTGAACAGTCTTTGTATCTACACCACTTTGATCGCCAATTTTAGAAAAATTCAAAGGCTCTGTTTCATTTTGCATACAAAGAGGAAGAAAGAGTCGAAATGGATTTAAATTTCGCACCGCCTGCTCTGCCACAATCTCTTCTTTGATATAGGTTTCATAGTAGGCTTTCAAATAAAGGGATTTCTGCCGAGGTGTTTTTGCACTCTGAATTTCAGGCAATGACCCCCAGGTTAGAGCCAACTCTAAATCAAAATCTTTACCCATCTCCTGTGAGGTTAATGGAAATAGCTGAAACTTATAAGCCCTGCCAGCTAAAAGATTTGCACCTACGCGCTTTAATTTTCTGCTGCTAGATCCTGTCAAAGCAAATTTAACATCGGTCGACTCGATCAACTTATGGACAATATTTAAAAGTTTGGGAGCTTTCTGAATCTCATCAATAATGACCCAGTTTGGTTTATTTTTCATCGCATTGATTTCTTCTAATAAAGCCTGGGGACGAAGAGAGTATTTTTCTTCGTCATCTGTTTCCAGTAAATCAATCCAAAAAGCATTTCGTTTTAAAAATGACTGCGTTTTCAGTAAAGTTGATTTTCCAGTTCCCCGGGCACCGAACAAAAATAATGATTGAGATGACTCAAGATCTTGCAAACGTTTGTACATGCTCTGATGCTATTACAGGTCAACATACCAGTCAACTTTTATGGATGTTAATCCATAAATTAACGCCAAATATGGAGCTTTATCTGCTTAACTCAACAAACTCGACATCAACTTAAAGTACAGCGTGCGTCGACTCTTGGAAAAACCACCTTCTTAACTACACTGCTTTTATCATTAGGGCGATTGAGTATTCGACTCTCAACCTGTGCCAATGATACTGGTTCGCTTAGTGAACTGATTTGGTCTTTTCAAGACTCTGCAGTGAAATTGCAGAATGTGGTAAAACACCATTTAACGATGTTTATTCGCGAGAGCACTAAATAGGATAAAAACCCAAGGCCTCAAAAAATTTTTCCATGGCAGAATCCAAACAAAACCAACAGTCAACTTTTATGGACTTCGATCCATAAATTAACGATAAATATGGAGTTCTATCTGCTTAACTTCCTTGGAATAGAGACTACTGGGATCAACGGATTTCAACGAAGCTGTTCAAAGCTTAATTTGAATTACTTTATTTCCATCTAAACATCGAACTACTTTAGGATTTAAATTTATTTGTTTTAACCACGCCTTAATATATCGAATAGAAGTTTCCGGATAATTTGTACAATTATAATATTTTGAAGCTAAAAACAACTGTCTATTTGAATCAAATTTTCCAGAAAATGAAAAATGTACTATGGCAAAAATTGATTTTTTTTCTTTTAAATCCGCCCAGATAAAACCTTTCTCATCGCAGCTATGAAGCCGACAAGCAGAAGAAATAATAGTATTTTCATCTGGTGAAATAGATTCATCAGGTGGGCCACTTAGAACCTCCATAATAGCAGAAGAAAAACTACTTTTTTTACTTTTTCTATTAAAACCAAAATCTTCAATAAACAATGGGGATTCAGATTCAAAAAAATGATCTTTTTTCAAGCGCCAATAAATTTCATTAGCATTTTTTCCCTTAAGCTCACTCACCCAACTATAATTTGATTCACAATAAGCACCAGAAGATAAAAACATTAAAATAAAAAATAACTTCATTTTTATAATACTCCTATATCAATTAAAATTTTATATTAACTTAGATTATTACGAGCATCGATTCTTGGAAAGACGACTTTCTTAACAATGCTATTTCTGTCGTTGGGACGATTCAAAATTCGGTTTTCAATTGGAGCTGCTGATACTGATTTTGCAGCTACCGGCTGAGTAGACAATGACTCGATAACTTCGGAATTTTCAAAACTATTTGAGCCTTCAATAACTTCTTGTGCATTATGTACATTTTCAAATTTCTGAGCACCTGCTTGAGAGGCCGCTTGAACAACAGACTGATTTGCTGCAGATTCTTCTGATTTGGTATTTGCAGATTCAGAAGCAAAGTCGTTTCCGTTTAATGCCTGTCTAAATTTTGAACCCAAATTTGACAACATGGCTTCAGGACGTGAATCCCCTGCCGATTCAGGTTTTGCTGTCACAGTATTCTCTGCTGTCGTTGTTTCCTGTGCCCAATCTGGCAAATCGGATTCAGAGAATTGCAATTGCTGACGATTGACGTTGGCGATAAATTCCAATTCGCCACGTGCCAAATCTACCTGTTTTGAGATTTCTTCAACACTGAGCCCTTGGTGTGCCAAACGAGCTGCTTTGATATATTTTAATGAGTTTTGTCTTTCGATTATTTCTTGATGTGGGATTTTATCTTGAAATATTTTGGCGACCTCGCGGCTTTTTTCCATCGACTGTTCAATTTTTTGCAGTTGTTTTTCTGTTTGCAAAACAACTCCTTGAACCTCTCGACATTTCTGTTCTATCAAGGTCGTTAATTGACGAGCTTGAGTTTCAGTGCGATCACTGAGATCTTCAAGCACTGAAATCTTGCTTTGTAAAAGCTGTAAACCGCGACTCAGCCTTGGGTCATCTTTGGCAGGTTTTTGCAAACGCACCCACATAAAACCAACAGCAGCAAACAAAACCACATTGATCAATATCTGAAGTAAAAACCAAAAGCTCACACCCACCTCGTATTTTCATTTTAAGAAAAAGTTGGGCACAACGCTATGCTTTCTATTTTTTTAGGGCGGAGAATAGGCTTAGGTCTAGCAGGACACGCCCTGACTTTATATTTTACTGAAAAAATTTGCAGGACTTGTCAAAAATAATTCCATATTTTGTGAAGAAATAAAAACAGGTATAGCTTCAGGATGAGATTTCAGAAAAACCTCTAAACTTTTACTGTGTTTTTTCCTGCCAGATTTTACTTCAATAGCATAAAGTCTTTTTTGATCTTGTACGATAAAATCGACTTCGAAATTACCATCTCGCCAGTATGAAACTTTAAACTCATTATTAACTAAACAGGCGCCAACAGCAGCCTCAAAAGCGCGACCATAACCATCGTCAGAAGCTAAAATTTCACGTGAAATCAGAGCTCCACATAAAGGAATTATTTTAGGTGATGATGACTTTTTTAAATGCGGTTTTCGTGAATATTTCTGCAAAGACTTGATCAGAAAAGCCCCCTCATAGAGCTCAATATATGATTTGATCAAATCTGTATTACCAGAGTCCTGCAGCTGACCTAAAAGTTTTGTATAACTGATATCTTGAGATGGATAGGACATTAAAATATCAAAAGTCTGACGAAATAGCGCCGGTTTTTGCACTCGAGAAATGTTTAAAATATCTTTATTTATAACGGTTTCAACTATCGAACTGGAAATATATTTTTCCCACTGATTTAGCGAATTCAATAAAGCATAAGAACCTGGATAACCACCACAGGTAATAAAATCCTCTAGTTTCATTTTTTTATATAACAACCTGCTTTGCTCAAGTCCCCAATGATATGCAGAAATCAGCTGAAATCTGCCAGTCAGGCTTTCGCTTAATCCTTTTTGAATTTGTAAAGAGCTAGAGCCTAACAGAATCAGTTTTATCTTTGAGTTTTTTTGCTGACGTTGCTGGTCCCATATTTTTTTAACAACACTGGACCAGTTTGGAACTTTTTGTATTTCATCTAATGCCAAAACACAGGCTTTGTCTTTAAGTAAAGCTTGTTGCCACTTGTCTTCTATCCAAAGCGGTGTCGGCGATAAAGTTTCATCCGCAGAATAATAAAGACTTTCACCGTCTTGCTTTTCAAGAAAATAAGATATGCCCGTCGTTTTCCCAACCTGCCTTGGGCCAAGAATGACCTGAATGAATTGGCTGCTCTTTTTTAGATTCTGTTCGAGCTCTACAAGAAATCTTGGCAAAATGGCTTTCATGCTCAAAGAATACTCAAGAATACTAGATCAGTCTAGTGTTTTTGCTAGATCAGTCTAGTATTTTTACTAGGTTCATCTAGTATTTTTGCTAGATGGCCTTTGCTGACTGACTAGATCTTAAGACAGATCGGACTCGAACATCAGCAAGCGTTGCTGGGCTTTAACCAGATCAGAATCTGAAGCGGCAATGCTGATACGAATATAACCTTCGCTGCCGAATTCGATCCCAGGGACTGTCGCCAACAGATATTGTTCAAGCCAAAGATCAGCAACCTGTTTTGAGTTTTTAATTTCAACGGACTGACCAGTGTGCTGTTGATTTTTATCGCGCAATTTACATCTTTTGCCAAAACAAGCTTTTACATCCAACCAAAAATAAAATGCTCCCTGCGGTGGAATCACTTTAATATTCTTGAGTTGTTTCATGCGCTCTAGCATTTCATTTTTCTTTTTCTCTAAACGCACAACCGCTAAACTTAAATCAGAATTATTGGCAGTCAATGCCGCCATCACAGCTTTTTGCGAAATACTGGTGACGTTTGAAGTGGTCTGACTGAAATAATCCGCCATTGGCTTCATCAACGCGGCCGGCCCTAAAGCCCAGCCTACTCGCCAACCTGTCATTGCATAAGTTTTTGAAGCTCCGTTCACAATCACGACCTGAGAAACAAGATCCGGTGCAACTTGCAAAATATGCGGAGCAATTTGCATTTGATCAAAAACCAATTTGTTATAAATATCATCTGAAATCACTGTCAAATTTGGATACTTACGAATGACATCGGCCAAAGCCGTCAGCTCTTGTTTCGTGTACAACAATCCCGTGGGATTGCTTGGGCTGCACAAAATCAACACCTTGGTTTTTTCAATGATATTTTTTTGTAACAATTCAGCAGACAATTTAAAATGAACGGTTTCATCACACTCAATAATTTTAACTTTGGCACCTGCGAGCTCTGCCATAGTTGGATAACTGACCCAATAAGGCGAAGGGATAAGAACTTCATCATTGAGATCGATCAGCATTTGTAGAACTGAATAAATAACGAATTTGGCACCAGCACCGACAACGGCTTGCTCTGGCTTGTAGACGATACCGACTTCTTGCGAGGTTTGTTTTGCAATCTGCTCACGCAGCTCTGGAATTCCCGCTGCAGCTGTATAACGAGTAAAACCATCTTTGATGGCCTTGATTCCAGCCTCACTTGCAGAAGGAAATGTCGACCAATCAGGTTCACCGACAGTCAAGGTTACAACATCCAAACCCTGCGCCTGCAATTCACGCGCTTTTTGCGCCATAGCTAATGTTGGAGATGGTTTCAAACACTGAGCACGTTGAGACAATTTCATTTTGTTGTCCTTATTTTTTGAATTAATAAATCTTGAACAGATTCCGGAACCAGCCCATCCAATGAACCACCAAACCTTGCAACCTCTTTCACGCCACGAGAGGAAACAAAATAATACTCGGGGCTAGAAAAGACCAGCATGGTTTCAATTTCTTTATCTAGTTTTTTATTCATCGCCGCCATAGCCATCTCATATTCAAAATCAACAACCGCACGCAGACCTCTAACGATCACGCCGATTTTATTTTTTTGCATATAATTAACAGTCAGACCTTCGTGAATTTCGACTTGGATATTTTTTAAATGCGATAAAGATTTTTCGACCATCTGTTGACGCTCTATTGCTGAAAACAAATGATTCTTTTGTGACGAGTGAGAAATTAAAATCACCACGCGATCAAACACTTTAGAAATTCGCTCTATAATATCAACATGACCCAAGGTCATCGGATCAAAGCTGCCTGGATAAACTGCGGTTTTCATTTTTGGCCTTTATGATTTTTTTTTATAAAATGATAAAAACTTGTCGCCGAACTCTCTGACATCATATCGAGTTAGATTTTGATAGTCGCTATCTATTTTTTCTCGACGCCCAGACTCGATCATAATCAAGGTGTGGTCTGCAAAAATTTTCGAAACATCAGCAGCCAACATAACGTCATGGGCCATTTCTTCCGTAAATGGTGGGTCTGCAAATACCAAGTCAAAGGGCTCGCCTTGATAACTTTTTAAAAAGCTCAAGACATCTTTGGTGACAATACTATAACCATTTTCAATTTTAAGTTTTGCCAGATTCTGCTCGGTGATGACTATTGAGTTGCGATTTTTTTCAACAAATGTAACCTAAGTTGATCCACGCGACAAAGCCTCTAGACCTAAGCTGCCTGTGCCACAAAATAGATCAAGGACTCTAGCGCCTTCGATCTCTGCAGAGATGATATTAAATAAACTTTCTTTTACTCGGTCCGTTGTTGGTCGAATATGTCCAGCTTGAAAAGACACCAGATGATGTCCTTTGAATTTTCCACCTATGATACGCATAAATCTCCAGATAAGAGCTTTGGGATATACACCAATTTACTTGGGAGACAAAGAAAGAAAAGACGATATGGCGGCGCGACCTGTATCTGACAAAGTTTTAAAGTGCACTTCGACCAACAGATATTTTTCTTTTGTACCCTTGATCATTTCAAAGCTGTAATAGGTTTTCATAATCACACCTTGGCA
>CAZMVK010000022.1:0-26858 GCA_964569545.1 uncultured Bdellovibrio sp. | reverse complement strand
AAGCTTAGGCTGGTCAGGCTCGCGCAGTGTGGAAGGGCGGAGTTGATATACTATTGCCTGAAACTACTTTTGATACCTTGAATTTGAAAGCAGCAATTAGCGCTATACAAGATTTAGAGCAAGAGTTGGGTGAGCGAATTCCATTGATGATTTCAGTGACGATCACGGATTTGTCTGGAAGAACATTGTCAGGGCAAGATACACGAGCTTTTTGGACGGCGATTGCTCATTCTAAACCATTAAGTGTTGGTTTGAACTGTGCTTTGGGTGCCAAAGAAATGCGTCCATTTTTGACTGAGTTGTCTCGTGTTGCTGATTGTTTTATTAGTTGTTATCCGAATGCGGGTTTGCCAAATCCTTTAGCGCCAACTGGTTATGATGAAACTCCGGAAATGTTAGCGGCAGAGATGCGCAAATATGCTCAGGATGGTTTGTTGAATATTGTTGGTGGTTGTTGTGGAACAACTCCTCCGCATATTCAGAGTTTGACGGATGTAATGGAAAAGTTTTCACCGAGAGAGGTCCCTGTTTTTGAGCCAAAGTTTCGCGCTTCTGGTTTGGAAGGTTTAGAGGTTGCCACGACTGGTGAAAAACCATTTATGTTGATTGGTGAGCGAACCAATGTGACGGGGTCGATTCGTTTTGCGAAAACAATTCGTGAAAAACGTTACTCAGATGCTTTACAGATTGCGCGTCAACAAGTTGAAGGTGGCGCAAATATTTTAGATTTAAATTTTGATGAAGGTATGTTGGATTCTCGTCAAGAGATGGTGAATTTTTTAAATTTACTGGCAGGCGAACCTGAAATTGCAAAAATTCCGTTTATGATTGATTCATCAAAATTTGATGTGATTGCGGCGGGATTGGCTTGTGTCCAAGGAAAAGCTATCGTGAATTCTCTTTCTCTGAAAGAAGGCGAAGAGGAATTTAAACGTCAAGCCCGCATTGCCCGCTCGTTTGGGGCGGCGTGTGTCGTTATGGCCTTTGACGAAAAAGGTCAAGCTGTGTTGACCGACGACAAAGTTCGTATTTGTCAGAGGGTTTATCGTATTTGGACAGAAGAACTTGGTTTTTCTCCTTACGATTTGATTTTTGATGTGAATATACTGGCGATAGCAACGGGCATTGAAGAGCATAATACATATGCGATTGATTTTATCGAAGCAGTTAAAAAAGTAAAATCAGTTTGTCCTGGCGTAATGACCAGCGGTGGATTGTCGAATTTGTCATTTTCATTTCGCGGACAAGATCATGTGCGCGAAGCGATGCATTCCATTTTCTTACATTATGCGATCAAAGCTGGCTTGGACATGGCGATCGTCAATGCTGGAATGCTTGAAGTTTATGAAGAGATCGATCCAGTTTTGAAGCAAAAAATTGAAGACGTCATTTTCAATCGCCATCCTGATGCTACTGAAGAGTTGGTTAAATTTGCTGAATCTATCAAAGGCAGTAAACAAGGAATGACTGTTAAAGAAAATTTGCAATGGCGAGAAACGACATTGCAAGCGCGAATTACGCATGCCTTGATTAAGGGAATCGATCAGTTTATTGAGGAAGATACGGCGGAAGCTCTCAAGGAGATGAAGCGTCCTTTGGACGTCATCGAAGGGCCTTTGATGGCCGGTATGAAGGTCGTGGGTGAGCTTTTTGGTCAAGGTAAAATGTTTTTGCCTCAAGTTGTGAAAAGTGCTCGCGTAATGAAAAAAGCTGTTGCCGTGCTTGAGCCGCATATGAAATCTGAATCTGGCAAGGTGCAATCGCAAGGTAAAGTTTTGTTAGCAACAGTTCGTGGTGACGTGCATGATATTGGAAAAAATATTGTGGGCGTTGTTTTGGGTTGTAACGGGTATGAAGTTATCGATTTAGGAGTTATGGTTTCTTGCCATGATATTATTGAAAAGGCTTTGGCTAACAAAGTTGATGCGATTGGTTTGTCTGGTTTGATCACTCCGTCTTTAGATGAAATGATTTTTAATATGAAGGAGTTCGAAAAACGCGAATTGACGCTGCCGGTGTTGATTGGCGGAGCGACTACCTCAAGGTTGCATACGGCGGTGAAGATTGATCCGCATTATAGCGGAACCATCGTTCACGTTGCGGATGCGTCTTTGGTGACAGAAGTGATGTCACAAATTTTAAATCAAAAAGACAAATACAAAGATAAAATTAAAAAACAATATTCTGAAACTCGAGAAAATTATTTAGCTCAGGCTCAGTCGCATGAAGTTGCTACATTGACTAAGGCACGCGAACAAAAATGGAAGGCTGACTGGTCAAAACATAATCCTGTTCGACCTGAGAAATGTGGAGTGTTTCATTGGCAGCCAGCTTTGGCTGAGTTGAAAGAATTGATTGATTGGTCTCCGTTTTTTTGGGCTTGGAGTTTAAAAGGTTTGTACCCTAAAATTTTGAATCATGAAAAATATGGTGAGGAAGCAAAAAAACTATTCGACGACGCTCAGTCTATCTTGCAAAAAATGATGGACGAAGAATGGTTGCAGCCAAAGATTACTGTTGGTGTTTGGCAAGCAGCTCAGGTTGATGAGGATGATGTGTTGTTGTTTGATGAAAACGGCAAGGCCTTTGAGAAATTTAATTTTGTTCGTCAACAGAGAGAAAAAGAAGCTGCTGGTGGTTTTTACCGTGCGCTTTCAGATTTTATAGCACCGCAAAGTTTGGGAATTCGTGATTATATGGGTGCCTTTGTTGTCACTGTTGGCGACAAGGTAGATGAATTGTCGCGCAAATTTCAGTCTGAAAATGATGATTATAATTCATTGATGGTTAAGGCATTGGCAGATCGTTTGGCAGAGGCCATGGCTGAGTGGGCGCATTTGCGTATGCGTAAGTGGGTTCATATTGATGAACATTTAACGATACAGGATATGATCGATGAGAAGTATCAAGGTATTCGTCCGGCACCAGGTTATCCAGCTTGTCCTGATCACGCAGAGAAAACAAAAATTTGGAAAATCTTGAGTGCCGAAGCTTCGACTGGTGCGATTCTGACTGAGAATTTCGCGATTTTACCGGGAAGTTCTGTGGCGGGTTATTATTTCTTCCATCCTGAAAGTAAATATTTTCATGTTGGGCGTATCGGTGATGATCAGGTCAAAGATTTGGCAGCGAGAAAAAAAACGGATGAAGAATTTGTTCGAAAATCTTTGGCGAACTTGATACTGTGATTGAATGATTATTGTATTTGGTAAACAAGGACAGTTGGCGCAAGCTTTTCGATCAACATTGCCAACGGCATTGAAAGAACAAGTTCATTTTGTTTCAAGTCAGGAAGCTGATTTTGAAAAGCCGCATTTATTGGATGGCTTTCTTGATCATTATGGTCCCAGTATTGTTGTTGTTTGTTCTGCCTATACTTTGGTGGATAAAGCCGAAGAAGATCGTGAACGAGCAGAAAAAATCAATCATCAAGCGCCAGCAGCAATAGCTCGTTGGTGTGCTATCAATTCTGCAAAATTAATTATGTTTTCTACCGACTATGTTTTTTCAGGTAAAGGCGACCAACCTTGGAAAGAGTCTGATGCGACCGCACCATTAAATTGTTATGGTGAGACCAAGGTGGAAATGGAAGAGGCCTTGCGTTTTTCTGGATGTCAGTATTTGGTTTTTCGTTTGTCTTGGGTGTATTCAGAATTTGGCAAAAATTTTGTCAAAACCATGTTGCAGTTGGGACAGTCTAGAGAGTTGTTACAAGTTGTTGATGATCAGATTGGCTCACCAACCTATGCGCCTGATGTTGCCAAGGTCATTTGGAGTTTGCTACAGAAAGTATTGTTTGAAAAAGCTGTTTGGCCGGCGTCGGGAATTTATCATCTGACCGGGCGTGGATTTATGAGTTGGGCTGAGTTTGCGAAATTGATTTTTCAAGTGGCACGAGCCAATGAAGAAAAATATGATTTACACATAAAAATTCAAAAAATTGAGCCTGTTTTATCAATCGAATTTCCATCGGTAGCGGTTCGACCTAAGAATTCGCGTTTATCCGGTGAAAAAGTGAAACAAAATCTTGGAATCGAAATGCCAATAGTTGAGGATTCTTTAAAAGTCTGTCTACAGAAAATTTATTTGCCATAGTGCTGAATCCTCTTAAAATGAAATAGCAGGCTCTTGAAAACTATTTCGGTCGAGCTGCGCTTAGGAATGTGGGATAATATGAACAATGTTTTAGTTTCGCCATCAATTGAAAAACAAATAATCAATCATATGCAGGTGGAGAAATTTGCAGCCAAAGGTTTGCTGTTGCTTTCGCCAAGAGTTTTTCCTGATCCTCGTGGATTTTTTTGTGAGCGTTATAAAAAATCTCTTTTTGCAGAAGCGGGTTTGTCAGTGGATTTTGTTCAGGATAATTTTTCTCGTTCAGCGCCTGGTGTGTTGCGTGGTTTACATTACCAATGGGACAAACCACAGGGAAAGTTAGTGACCTGTCTTAGTGGGCAAATTTTTGATGTGGCTGTGGATGTTAGAGTGGGATCTCCATCTTTTGGGCAAGTTACGACAGTAGTATTATCTGGTGATAAGCCACAATGGTTTTGGATTCCAGCGGGGTTTGCTCATGGATTTTATGTTATGGGTAATCAACATGCTGATATATTTTATAAATGTGATGCCGAGTACAGTCCTCATGCTGAAGGCGGAGTTCTTTGGTCGGATCCTGCTTTGGCGATCAAGTGGCCGGGCGTGCACAGTCCATCGCAAGTTTTTTTGAGTCCACGTGATGAAAAAATGTCGTTGTTATCAGAGTATAAAAAAAATCCGCGTTTTCAATGGAGTGATATATGAAAGTTCTGGTGACTGGAGGTGCGGGCTATATTGGTTCGCACACTGTTGATAGTTTGATTCGACAAGGACATCAAGTCGTCATCTTAGATAATTTTTCCACAGGCCATCGCGAGCTTCTTCATTCGCAGGCACTCTTGATCAATGGGGATATTCGAGATCATCAATTGATTGCGGCTACCGTGAAGGAACATCAAATCGAGGGTGTGATTCATTTTGCGGCTTTTACCAGTGTTGCTGAGTCGGTTTCAAATCCCGCAAAATATTACGATAATAACTTTCAAGGAACATTGGGCGTTTTAAAAGGAATTGAAAATTCGAATGTTCGTTTTTTAATTTTCTCTTCGACGGCTGCCGTTTATGCCGACCCACAGGGATCGACTGTGACTGAGCAGTCCTTGAAAAATCCAATTACAGCCTATGGTCGCAGCAAGCTGATGAGTGAGCAGGCGATTCAAGATATTTGCACGGCTTCGGGTGTGAAGTTCGTTATCCTTCGTTATTTTAATGTAGCCGGAGCCAGTCTTTCTGGGCGCTATGGACAGATTGGTGATGAGCATACAGTGTTGATCAAGCGTGCGTGTTTGGCGGCGGTGAAAAAACTCACTCATTTGTCAATTTTTGGGGTTGATTATGCGACCAAAGATGGAACGGCAATTCGTGATTTTATTCACGTCGAGGATCTTGCTGATTTGCATGTGTTAAGTTTAGGTTATCTTCTGCAAGGTGGAAAATCTGAAATTCTGAACTGTGGTTATGGCCATGGTTTTACGGTGAGAGAAGTTATTGAGACTGTGCAAAAAGTCAGTGGTTATAAATTTCCGGTCAAAGAAGAACCTCGTCGCCCAGGTGATTTGGCTGAGGTGGTGGCGGACTCGAGCAAATTGAAAAATCTTTTTCACTGGCAACCGAAATATCCAGATCTGGAGCTGATCTGCCGCACAGCCTACGATTGGGAGAAGTCTCGGTGCGTCCTCAAATGAAGAGTCGCGTGGGTTGCGCGATGCAAAAGAGATGACCTAGTCAGTGTGACTCAGTATAACCAAGTGACTATGTCTGAAACATCGTCGCAGGTTTTAATATCTATTCTGACTCCCGCATACAATGCGGAGAGGTTCATTGCTGAAACCTTGGACTCTGTCCTGGCGCAAACACATAAAAATTGGGAACACTTGGTCGTTGTTGATGCGAATTCAAAAGATCGAACTTTGCAAATCGTGCAAGAGTACGCCCAAAAAGATTCGCGCATTCGCTGCATTACCTCTGCAGATGCGTTAGGCGCGGCTAATAATCGCAATATTGGTGTAAAACAATCTCGTGGTCAGTTTATGGCATTCGTGGACAGCGATGATTTGTGGACTCCTGACAAATTGGAAAAGCAATTGAGCTTTATGCAAGAGCGTCAAATTGATTTCAGTTTTCACACCTACAGACGCATAAGTGAGCAGGGTGAGCGTCGGGGTAAAGTTCAATGTATACCTGAGGTTGTTGATTACGTTGGTTTGCTTAGCAATAACAGCATTGGGTGTTTGACTGTGATGTTAAGAAGATCTGCCTTTTCAGAGGTACATTTTTCGAATAAAGGCTGGGAAGATATGGCTTGCTGGCTAGGCCTGCTGCGCAGTGGATCTAAGGCTTATGGTCTCAAGGAGCCTTTAGCGTACTATCGAATTGTGAATGGTTCGCGATCAAATAATAAGCTTTTTTCGGCAGGTTTACGCTGGGATACATACAGAAAAGTAGAAAAGCTTCCTTTTTTGCAGTCTTCGATATACTTTTTGCAATACGCTTTAAGTAGTTGTTTGAAGCACTCGCGGTTTTAATTTTTTAATATTTTTTGCAAATTAAATTGCAATCGGATTTGGAGATAAAATGAAAACATATGAAGCACCAAGAGTGATATCTGAAATTGGTTGTAATCACAAAGGTGAGATGGCCATTGCAAAAGAACTGATGAAACTTTCAAAAGAAGCAGGTGCTTATGCTGCTAAATTTCAAAAAAGAAATCCTCGTGAGTTGTTAACCGACGAGCAATACAACACTCCACATCCAAATCCAGCTAACGCTTACGGTCCTACCTATGGAGCGCACCGAGAGTTTTTGGAATTCAATTTAGATCAACATGCGGAATTAAAAAAATATGCAGATTCATTGGGCGTAGTTTATTCGACTTCGGTTTGGGATGTGACATCTGCGAAGGAAATCGTTCAATTGAGTCCTGAATTCATCAAGGTTCCGTCGGCTTGTAATAATCATTTTAAAATGCTTGAGATCCTTCGTGATTCTTACAAGGGTGAAGTTCATATTTCTTTGGGAATGACGACCAAAAATGAACAAGAAACTATTGTGAAATTTTTCGAAGAAAAAAATCAAGGCAAGCGAGTTGTGTTGTACTCTTGCACATCTGGATATCCAGTTCCGTTTGAAGATGTTTGCCTATTAGAGGTTTTAAATATTCAAGAACGATTTGGTTCGCGTGTAAAAGAAATTGCATTCTCAGGTCATCACTTGGGTATCGCGATCGATGTAGCGAGCTATACATTAGGAACTCGTTGGATTGAAAGACATTTTACCAAAGATCGTACTTGGAAAGGTACAGATCATGCGGCTTCATTGGAGCCAGCAGGTCTGCAAAAACTTTGTCGTGATTTGTTTGCGACCCACAATGCTCTGACTTATAAAAAAGCAGAAATTTTGCCAATCGAAGAAGTTCAACGAGATAAATTGAAATACCGAGAGAGGTAGTCTTGCAGCGTATTGCTTTTATTCCAGTACGTGGTGGGTCAAAATCAATCCCACAAAAAAACGTAAAAAATATGGCGGGCCGTCCTCTGGTTCATTGGACGGTTATGGCTGCTTGTGAGTGCGCGCATATAGATAGAGTCGTTATCGCGACAGATGACGATATAATTGCGTCAGTTGTTGCTGAAATTAAAAATTCGAAAATTCAAATTTATCGTCGTAAGTCTGAAAATGCTCAGGATCAGTCTTCCACTGAGAGCGTGATGTTTGAATATATCGAGCAAGCAGCTTTGCAAGAGCAAGATATGTTTGTTTTAATTCAAGCAACAAATCCATTATTACAATCTCATCATCTTTCCGAAGCCTTCGCTTTGATTGAAAAGAAAAAACAAAACTCTTTATTGTCTGTAGTAAGAAATAAAAGATTTTTTTGGAACGAAGCCGGTAAACCATTGAATTACGATTTCAATAATCGTCCACGCCGCCAAGATTTTGCTGGTTGTTTGATGGAGAATGGGTCTTTTTACATCAGTAAAGTAGGGGATATTTTAACAAGTCGATGCCGTTTGAGTTCTTCAACAGGTGCGGTATTAACTTATGAAATGCCAGAGGCGTCTGGTTTTGAAATTGACGAGCCTTCAGATTGGGTGATTATCGAAGAGCTTTTGCGTCAGCAGTTGTTAAGTCGTAGTCATAGTTTTGAGCAAAATAAAAAAAATGTAAAACTTTTTTTGACAGATGTTGATGGTGTTTTAACAGATGCAGGAATGTATTATACCGAAAATGGTGATGAAATTAAAAAGTTTCATACCTTGGATGGTATGGGTTTACAGATGTTAAAAAAACGCGGCATTCCTGTCGGTATTATTACTTCAGAGAATCGTGAGTTGAATCGTCGTCGTGCTGAGAAGCTTAAGTTAGATTATTTATTTCAAGGGGCTGTCAGCAAGCTTGAGATTGCGAAAACGCTTTGTCAGCAGCTTGGGTTGTCGTTAGAAGAGGTTTGTTACATTGGTGACGATGTGAACGATTTGGATCTATTGCGCGAAGTGGGCTGGGCAGCTTGTCCAGCGTCGGCGGTTCAGGTTATTAAGGACATTCCTGGCATTCATATTTTGAATAAAAGTGGTGGCCAAGGGGTGGTTCGCGAGCTGGCAGAGTGTGTTTTGGCCACTTTGGCTTAAAATACATAAAAACAGCCTTGAGACTTTGTCAATTTGAGCTATTATGTCTCGGTTATTGGTTTGTTTCTAATTTAAGCATTCTTTGCCGCAAATGTTGCATGGGGGTTGCTTGAATGTTGTTTGGATGTTGCATTGAGTGTTTTTTTTCATTCGAATTTATGTGGTGTATTTTTGCTGTATAAAATCGATCTAAATAAAGGACTTTGTATATGAAAGTTTTATTTTTAAATCCGCCGTTCCATGATCGTTTTTCACGAGAGTCTCGATCGCCTGCTGTGGCGAAGAGCGATACTTTGTATTATCCAAAATGGTTGTCACATGCGGCCGGTGTTGCGATTAAGTGTGGCCACGAAGTGGATTTGATCGATGCACCAGCATGGTGTGTAGATTTGAAATATGTTTTGGATCGAATTGATGCTAAGGGCATTCAGGCTGTTGTTTGTGATACTTCAACGCCAAGTATTTTGAATGATATTGAAGTTGTAAATTCAATTCTAGAGCACAATCCAAAACTTCATGTATTGATGGTGGGTCGTCACGTTTCTGTTTTGGCTGAAGATACTTTGAAACGAGCCCCATTATTAAAAGCAGTTGCTGTTCGTGAGTATGAATACACAGTTCGTGACTGGCTAGAGGCTGTAAGCAGTGGTGCGAATCTTGAAGCTGTTGATGGTTTGGTTTTGAGAAAAGAAGACGGAACTATTTTTAAAACTAAAGATAGAGCAGCGATTGAAAATCTGGATGAATTGCCATTTGTTACCGAAGTTTATAAAAGATTTTTACGCGTAGAAGACTATTTCTATGGTCACTCGAAACATCCATTGGTGGTGTTTGATACCAGTCGTGGTTGTCCGTATCGTTGTACATTCTGTGTTTACCCACAAACATTCAGCGGTCATCGTATGCGTTATCGTTCTGTTGGTCATGTGGCAGATGAATTTGATTTTGTAAAACGTGAATTACCACAAGTAAACACGATCATGTTGGAAGACGATACATTCATTATCGATATCAAACGTACAGAGGCTTTGGCTGATGAGTTGATTCGTCGTGGAAATAAAATTCCATTTGATAGCAACTGCCGTGCGGATACCAAAGCTGATGTTGAGGTTTTTCAAAAACTTAAAAAAGCAGGTGCTCGTTTATTCTGTGTTGGTTTTGAGAGTGGTGATGATGAGGTCTTGAAACATATTAAAAAGAATTTACGTTTGGATTTAACTCATCAGTTTATGAACAACTGTAAAAAATCTGGAATTATGGTGCACGGTTGTTTCATGGTTGGAAATTTAAATGAGACGACTCAGACCTTGGAGAAAACTTTGGATTTAGCTTTGGAGCTAGAGCCAGATACAGCACAGTTTTTCCCTATCATGGTTTATCCTGGGACGGCTGCTTATGATGAAGCAAAACAAAAAGGTTATTTAGCTTCTGAAAACTTTGGTGACTGGTTGACCAATGATGGATTGCACAATAGCACCATCAATCTGCCAAACATGACTCATCGTGATCTTGTTGAGTTTTGTGATAAAGCCCGTCGTAAATTCTATTTACGCCCGTCGTATTTGTTGAAAAAGAGTTTTCAATCTTTGCGTGATTTTGATGAATTTAAACGCAATGTTAAGGGCTTCAGAAAACTTTCAAAGTTTTTGATCAAAGGTTCTTTTACTGCGGATACTTCGCACACAAAATAAAATGAATTGGAAAGCCTCCGCTGGATTGTTCGGTGGAGGCTTTTTCGATTTGGATATGAAAATTTTTAAAAATTTCTGTGAATGCCTTTAGTCTATGTAGGTCTGCCTGTTTGTAGACTGGATGGATAATTAATATTTTCCCACCGTCTTCCACGTGTTCTGTGAACTGCCACATGAGTTGGATAAATTTTTGCGGAAATTTATTAAAACCAAGATAATCTAAAATAAAACTAAGCACGATAAGATCGTATTTTTCTGTTTGAGGAAAGAACTGATGGATGTCTGATTCGATCAGTTCCAGTTTGTTATTCTGCAAAAGAGAGTCCAGATTGAAATTTTCGTTTTGAGAATTATTTTGAGGGGCAACTTGAGAATCTGCAAATTGAGAATGAGATTGAGGCTCTACCAGTTGAGAATCTGTTGGAGTGCTAGAAGACCATTTTTTTCTTAGTTGAACGAAAGCTTGTTGTGAAATTTCAATAGCAGTGATTTTTTTTGCAAAAGGCAAAAGTAATTTTGTGAGGCTTCCTTGCCCACATCCTACCTCTAAGATTTTGTACTTTTTTTCTGAGCTGTTGAGCAGGCTAGCTAGTTGGCGAGCGTAAATATCTTTATCAATTTCGGCAGACCATGGGTCTTCCATGGAATTCATTTCGTTTACATAGTGTTTTAATTCCTGCTGAAATTGCCGCCATTTTTTTTGTTGCAGAAATGAATGGGTTAATTTTTTGTAAATACCAGATAGAAATTTTCTCATTTTTCAATAGCAGCTAATTGCAAAGGCGTCAGGAGTGAGTTGGCAGCGGCTAAGATTTTTTTCTTATCTTTGTCTGGATAGGCTGAAGGCAAACCGATAAAAAGTGCAGTGAATAACAAACGATGATGTCCTGGGCTTAAGCGGCTTCCCATATGGTAACATTGGTGAGTGTTGCAAATAAAAGCAGTCAGTTTTTTTCCACGCATTTTAACAACGTTTGATTCGCCGACCTGAGAGTATATTTCTTCGTCTTCTAAATGTTTTTGGAAAAAAGAATTCTTTATTTTTTGTGATGGTTTTTTTGGCAACAAGGTAAATGGTCCATCTTCGTTTTCAATGCAATCGGTGAGGTAAATAAACATTTTAAGCATATTGTTGTTGTCATGATCATGATGCCAAAGTTGTGAAGATTTTAGAGGCCCAGGGGTGTGTTGTGAAAGTGTTAATAGAACGTATTCGAGAAATGGGGCTTGGCCTAAATAGCTACCGATGAGCTTGAGAACGGATTCTTGCAAGGCAATTTTGACCAAGGGATTGTTGGAATCCATACTCTTGTGATCTTCGTCAGAGAGTCGAATCCAAAAATCTTTGGTGTGGACGACTTGTTCTTTGGCGACAGTCTCTGAACGCTGCATTTTTGGTGCGACGTATTGATCCAGCTCTTGCAAAAGTTCGGTTGATAGAATTTTTGAAATATCAACATAACCATGTTCCTGAAGGTGCGTCAGGAGGTCTTTGTCGGCAGTGGGATTTTTTAGGGCAAGCTGGATTCTTTTATTGAGAGGGACTTTTTGTGACCATGATTTTACTTGAGCAACGGTGTCAATCAATGGGCTTTTGTTGATAACCTGCCAGATGCGGTATGTGTTTCCTTTAAGAAAGATGGCGTTTAATGCTTTGAGGGCTCTTTGCATATGGGCTCCTGATTTGTATTTCGTTTTAACTTTAAAAATGTCGTGTTTTTGTGTTGAATTCGTCAAGTTGAATCCTGTTTTACGGGCAAAATGACCACTTGCTATAAGCATAAGATGATTGTCAAATTACCTTGGTCCAAGGTAATAATTTAGAGCTTTATAGCTTGTGAAAAAATAGATAAACCGGCCTTCTCCCTCGTGTTTCTTAATTCGGAGTTGGGACATGGTTTCGTGTCATGAAGGGGGCTGCTTTGCTAAACGGTAAAAAAATTCTCGTAACTGGTGGGACTGGATCTTTCGGTAAAAAATTTACGGAGATGGTTCTTAAAAAATATCCTGATATTCAACGATTGGTTATTTATTCGCGAGATGAATTAAAACAATTTGAAATGGGTCAGCTTTACCCAAATGCAAAATATCCTCAAGTGCGTTTTTTTGTTGGTGATGTCAGAGATGGTGAGCGCTTAAAAAGAGCTTGCGAGGGAATTGATATTATTGTTCACGCCGCGGCTTTGAAGCAAGTTCCGGTTGCTGAGTACAATCCAATGGAAGCAATTAAGACCAATGTGCTTGGTGCTGAGAATGTTGTGAATGCAGCCTTAGATTGCGGCATTAAAAAAGTGGTTGCGCTTTCTACGGATAAAGCCGCTGCTCCGATCAACTTGTATGGCGCTACTAAGTTGTGCTCTGATAAATTATTTATTGCTGCCAATAATATGAAAGGGTCACGAGATTTAAAATTCTCTGTGGTTCGTTATGGCAATGTTTTAGGTTCACGTGGATCCGTTGTTCCGTTCTTTTTGGATAAACGTAAGCTTGGTGTGTTGCCGATCACTCATGAGGGGATGACTCGTTTCAATATCACTCTGGAAGAGGGAGTTGAGATGGTGTTGTATGCGATTGAAAATGCTTGGGGTGGCGAATTGTATGTGCCTAAAATTCCATCTTATAAAATTCTAGATGTGGCGCAAGCAGTAGCTCCGACATGTCGTACTGAAATTGTTGGCGTTCGACCTGGTGAGAAAATTCACGAAGAGATGATCACTGAAACGGATTCTTTGAATACTTATGACTGTGGCCGCTATTATGTGATTTTACCTGGTGAGTATAAAAAAGAAGCCGAGTGGATGAAGGCCTTTAATGCGAAGAGAGTGCCTGTTGGTTTTAAATACAATTCTGGTTCAAACACAGACTGGGTGGCAGTTGAAGAGTTGAGAAAATTAATCACTCAACATGTGGATCCAAATTTTACGTATTAAGACAGTTTTGAACGTGATTCGAGGTTGCAAATGAACATTGGGATTGTCAGTCAAGTTCGTATGACCAGTACCAGACTTCCGGGTAAGGTTTTGCAAAAAATCAAAGGTAAGTCTTTGTTGCAATATCATGTTGAACGTTTGGCTTTGTCTAAGTTGCCAATTTACATCGCGACCACCATAAATTCGCAAGATGATGCTATCGAAGATTTTTGTCGCGATTTTTCTTTGCCAATATTTCGTGGAAGCGAGTTGGACGTATTGTCTCGTTATGTTGGGCTGATTCATCGATTCAATTTGGATGTTGTGGTTCGAGTGACTTCTGATTGTCCTTTGATTGATGGTCATATTATTGCCGAAGCGGTGCAGAGATATAAAGATCTTGGGGCTGATTGGAGACTCTATTTGACCAATTGTCAGAAGAGAACTTTTCCTCGCGGTTTTGATTTTGAAATCGTGTCGGCTAAGGCTTTGTTATATGCTGATGAGCATGCAACCGAAGATTATGAGCGTGAGCATGTGACTCCGTATGTTTGGAAAACTCGTCCTGATTTTTTTGATATTCAACACTGGGTGCGGGCATATGATGCTTCAAAATTTCGTATTACAGTTGATGAGCCAGATGATTTTCGTGCTGTGCAAGATTTGATCGAAAAACACAAGGCGGATCATTTGGGAGCGGAACAAATCATTCATTTGTTAGAAGCTCATTCTGAAATTTATGAGATCAACAAGCACGTTGAGCAAAAGAAGGTTTAATCTAGAAGGAGATTTTTGTGCTTACACGCAGTCAGAAATTTTGGTTGTTGATTTTAGATTTTATTCTGTTTGTTGCTTGTTTGGGCGTGGTTTCTCATTATGCAGAAGGTTTTTCATTTGAAAAAATATTAATGGCAGCTCACATGTGGTTGATCACTTGGGTTGTTTTGGTTTTATATTATGTTTTTGGTCTATATGAATTGCCTCGGGCTTCCTCTACTTTAAAGTTTATAGCAAGAATTTTTGTCGCACTTGCGATCGCTCTTGGTTTGATCATATTTTATAATTATTTAGGGGCTAAAGAGCGTTCTGGTATCTTTGGGCGAGGCATTTTAATCAGTTCGTTGTTGTTTTTTGCTTTGTTGAGTTCTTTTAATCGCTGGTTGCTACTTAGAACATTAGAACGACAGCTTAAGAAAACGAGATGGTTGTTTGTTTGTACTCGGGAAATATTGCAGCAGTTTCGGGCTGATCTTGTGAAAAACTTATTTCATGGACAGATCTTTTATTTAATTGATGCCAAGCTTGAGGGTGATGAAAAAGATGTGATTGGTGAGTGGGATCAGGTTGATGACATCCTCAAGAAAAATTGGAGTTCGGTGGTTGTGGCTCTGGATGAGGCTGCTCCACGAATATTTATCGAAAGATTGATGCTTGCTCGTTTTGAAAACAAACGTGTAAGAGATTTAGTTCAGTTTTATGAAGAGGTTTGGCAAAAGGTTCCGCTTTATTATTTGGGACCTCGTTGGTTTCTACTGACTGAAGGTTTTGGTTTGATTGGCAATCCAATACGCTCGCGAATAAAGAGAGTAATGGATTTAGGAATATCATTAACACTTCTATTGCTGGCTTGGCCAATAATGTTAATAACTTGGATTGTTGTACGTCTCGAGAGCCCTGGAGATGCTATTTATAAACAAGTACGCACTGGAAAGAACAGTAAGACTTTTGTAATTTATAAATTTAGATCCATGCGTTCTGATGCAGAAAAAGGAGGAGTTCGTTGGGCTTCGCTAAATGACAATCGCATCACAAAAGTTGGAAACTTTATTCGTAAAACACGTATTGATGAGCTTCCGCAGTTGGTGAATATAATAAAAGGTCAAATGAGTTTTGTTGGCCCTCGTCCGGAAAGACCTGAATTTAATTTGACTTTAGAAAATGAAATTCCGTTTTACGGTTTACGGCATATTGTCAGTCCTGGGCTGACTGGCTGGGCTCAGGTGCTTTATCCATATGGTGCGAGTGTTGAGGATTCCAAAGAAAAATTACAATACGATTTATATTATATTAAAAACTATTCGACTTGGTTGGATATTTCTATTGTTTTAAAAACAATCACTGTTGTGTTATTTGGACGAGGTCGTTAGTGACGGATTCGTTACGCTGGTTACGCTGGATATTTTTGCTATTTGTATTATCGACCATGGTTTCTCAATCAGCGATGGATTTTTTTTCAGTTATATTTTGTGGACAGTTGCTATGGCTGTTTTATAAAAAAACAAAGAGTGACTCTGTTGGTTTTAAAATGCCCAAGTATTTGTTTGGTCGTTTTGGTTTGGAAGCAATTTTTATAACCTGGCTAGTAATTGTGATCCTTGGTTTTATTACTCATCCAATGGACTTTGATTATGCATTGATTCGCATAGTTGAGTTCAAGTGGATTTTAATTATGTATGCAATGATTGAAATTATAAACATTCTAAAGCCTACACGTGCAAATACGTTAAATTTATTTTTAGGGTTTATGTTTTTTATTTCTGCAGTCAGCTTGCTTATTTATTTTGTCAAATCACCCATATGGCAGTTTCTGCGTTATGGTGATAAACCGGATGATGTTTTGCGAGTAGGTGGTTTTTTTGCTAATCCAATGACATTTGCTCATGGTTTTGTGATTTATTTATGCTTGCTGTTAGGTTTGATTATTTATGATTTCAAAAACTGGAGTGCTTGGCAAAAATATTTTTCTTTGATTGTTTTTGCTGCTTCGTTTGTTAGTTTTTTTCTAAGTATGACTCGCGGTGTGTGGGTAGGTTTTTTCGTTGCTGCTTTTGGTGTATTATTGGTTTTACGACCTAAAATAAGCTTATTGAGTTTGTTTTTTGCCAGTTTTATTTTTATTGCGAATTTTGATCGTTTGCCAGACTCTATTCGTTCTCGTTTTACCAATGGTATAAGAGATGTGGTTGGAAAAAGTGAGCGAAAAATTATTTGGCAAGCAAACTGGACCATTTTCAAAACAAGTCCTTTAATTGGTGTTGGTTATGGCCAAAATACTAAAATGTTACCAGATATTTATAAACAAATGAGACTGGAAGAAGGTGTTTTAGTAAGTCACGCTCATAATCAATACTTACATTTGGCTTCGGGCACTGGCGTGTTAGGATTAATATGCTATATGTGGATTTGGTGTTTTTTTTATTTTTGGTTATGGAAGCTTTGGAAGCTTAGGGGAAAACGTGAAGGATTGAGCTCATGGGATCAAGGAGTTGTTGCTGGTTTGTTTATGGCGCAACTGACATTTATGATTGGTAGTTTAACTGAGGCCAATTTTGAACATTCGAAAGTACGTTTTATTGTAATGTTGATGTGGGCTTATATCGTTTATTTGGGTAATAAATATAATTTAAATAAATACTATTTAACTAAAGTTAAGGATTGAAAATGAAAATATCTGTTTTTGGAACTGGTTATGTTGGCTTGGTGACTGGTGTATGTTTTGCTGAAATGGGTAATGACATTATCTGTGTCGATGTTGATCAGCGAAAAGTCGACATGTTGAAGGCTGGTAAATCACCAATTTATGAGCCTGGATTGGATCAGTTGATTACTAATAATATCAAAGCTGAACGAATTCAGTTCACAACAGATGCTAAGACCGCTATCGAAAAATCTGATTTATTATTTATTGCAGTTGGAACTCCGTCGGATGTTGATGGTTCTGCAGATTTGAAATATGTTTTGGAGGTTGCTGAAACTTTGGCGACATATATGAACAAACACAAAGTGATTGTTACAAAATCGACGGTGCCAGTTGGTACTTGTATGAAAATTAAAAAGGCTATGGAAAAGGCTTTTGCTAAGCGTGGTGTGACTCACACTTATGATATTGTTTCTAATCCAGAATTTTTGCGTGAAGGTTGTGCCATTGAAGATTGTTTGAAACCATCACGAGTGGTTGTTGGTGTTGAGAGCGAACATGCTTCTGAGGTGATGACTAGATTGTATGAGCCATTTTTGAAAAATGGAAATCCTATGCATGTGATGGATTTGTTATCTTCGGAAATGACCAAGTACGCAGCGAATGCAATGTTAGCGACTAAAATTTCTTTGATGAATGAGTTTTCAAGGGTCTGTGAAAAAGTTGGTGCTGATATTGAGAATGTTCGTCGTGGTATTGGTTCTGATTTTAGAATTGGACCGCACTTTATTTTTGCAGGAGTTGGTTACGGTGGTTCGTGTTTTCCTAAAGACGTAAAAGCGCTTGTTAAGTTAGGCAAGGATCAAGATGAGCATCTAGAGATTTTAGATGCTGTAGAAAAAACAAATCAACTGCAAAGAGAAAACTTTTTTCACAAGATCAAAAATAAAATGGGCCATTTGAAAGGTAAAAAAATCGCAATGTGGGGCGTGGCCTTCAAGCCAGGGACTGATGATATTCGCGAAGCTCCGGCATTGGATTTGATTCAAAACTTTTTGGATGAAGGCGCACAGGTTGTTGCTTTTGATCCAGTCGCGGCTGGGCATGCACAAGAGCATTTTAATAATCCGTCATTGATGTTTGCTGATGATCAATACAAAGCATTAGAGGGTGCTTCATGTCTGGTTGTTGTTACTGAGTGGAAATCTTTTAAAGAGCCTAATTTTGATAAGATGAAATCATTGATGAAACAGCCATCGATTTTTGATGGCAGAAATATTTTTAGTTTAAAGGTTATGAAAGAAGAAGGATTTGATTATATTTCTGTTGGTCGACCAGAGATTCATAAAACTAAATAGTATATGAATTATTTTGATCGAATTCTATCTGAGGCATATCAGCGAAATCCAATTTTAAGTGCATTGATTAGCGTCTATCTTGATGGTGGACGCATCATATGCACTGGTGATCTCGTAGAGTCTGTTTTTAATCTTGCGCCGGGCTTGCCCTTTGAAAAAGTAAATAACTTTTCAGATGCAAGGCTGTTGCAGGGGTCAGTCAAGGATTTGGTTTTTTGCGAACATGCAAGTGTTGATCAGCTTTGGGATATTTCTCAGAAGACTTCGGCTCAGTTGGTTTATTTCGGCGATAAAATTATTGATGAAACCATAGTTGACTATCATTGTAATGAACAAATTTTACGCTCAGCTCTTATGGATGTTTCGTCGATTCTCTCTGATTTAGAAAAACAAGGTTTAGATGCAATAGCCTTAAACGGAGATCGAGATAATAAAGCGATATTTTTAGATCGTGATGGGGTTGTCGTTGAGGATGTTGACTATTTGTCAGAGGTCTCTCAAGTAAAATTGAAAGCGGACGCGGTTCGTTTAATTCGTCGTGCGCGTGAAGAAAAATATTTTGTTTTTATAGTAACGAATCAGTCGGGTCTTGGTCGTGGAATGTATACGTTTAAACAGTACAATGAGGTGACTGCTCAAATGTTATCTTTGCTTGTCGCTGAAGGTTTGTACGTAGACCATATTTATAAAGCTCCATTTTATGAAAAAAGCTTAATCTCACTTGGTTTGATTCGAAAAAGTTTACGCAAACCAAGACCAGCAATGCTGTTGGCCGCAAGAGATGAATGGAATTTAAATTTGTCAGATTGTTTGTTGGTTGGTGATACGGCAACGGATTTGATGGCAGGTGCATTTGCAGGTTTAAAATCAGTTTATTTATTACAATCATCTCGTACATCTGTTGAGTTGCCAAAATGGAAAAACTGGCCTTTGCTTTCGCGATCTATCGTGAAAACAAAGATGCAGCAGATAGCTTCTATGGATGAAATTAAATTTTAAAATTTTATGTTATTTTTCTAGAGTTTGGCCGGGCTTCTTAATAATTGATCGTATTGTTTGTCGGGACATTGGTTAGTGTTTTTCAAAAAATATTGTTTGAGTTGATAGAATGAATGGCTGTCGTTATCACGCCAATCATTCACTCTATCCATCACTAGCAAGGCACAGTCAAAGCACACTCAAAGTAACACTCAAAGCAACACTCAAAGCACAGTGGCGTAGTTCTGAGGTATGCTATTTCAATGCAGCAATAGTTTGTTCGATAATATATTTCTGAGTGTTGTCATCCATGTCTGGATACATAGGAAGACTGATCACATGATCGGCTGCCCAACGAGAATTCTTCAAGTCGCCAATACATTTGTTTGCATGTTCTTTGTACCAAGGCTGTTCTGGCATAATGCGTGGGTAATGGATACTTGTTGGCACGCCTGCTGTTTGTAATTTTTTTTGAAATTCAGCGCGATTTTCAACAGTCAAAGTGTACTGAGCCCAAACGCTTTGATGTTCATTTGCAACGTGTGGAAATGAAAAACCTGTTTGTTTGATTGATGAAAATGCTTCGTTATAACGACGAGCGATTCTTTCACGTTGTTCCATTTCCCATGGGTAACGTTGTAGTTTGGAAATTAAAATCGCACATTGAATAGTATCTAAGCGACCATTGATTCCCAAGCGAGTGTGATAATATCTGGTTTCAGAACCATGCTCGCGAATTTCTTTCATCGCAATTGCTAATTTGTCGTCGTTAGTAAAGATAGCTCCGCCATCACCGTAACAGCCCAAAGGTTTTGCTGGGAAAAAACTTGTGCCTGAGGCGATCGTAAAGTTGCAGCTACGAGTTCCTTTGTAAGTTGCACCAAAACTTTGTGCTGCATCTTCGATAACCATCAAACCGTGTTTTTTGGCAATGGCATTAATGGCATCCATGTCTGGTAATTGGCCATACAATGAAACGGGTAAAATTGCTTTGGTTTTAGGTGTAATTGCCTGTTCAACTTGAGCGGGATCTAAGTTGAAAGTTTTCGGATCAATATCGACGTAAACTGGCGTTGCTCCAACTAAGCAAATAGTTTCTGCTGTTGCGATAAACGAAAAAGCAGTGGTGATGACTTCGTCTCCAGGTCCAATGCCAAGAGCCATCATAGGAACAACAAGGGCGTCTGTTCCGCTGGCACAAGCGAGTGCGTGTTTGCTGCCAACAAATGCTGCCAATTGTTTTTCGCACTCAGCGACTTCTGGTCCGTTTATAAAAGCGCCATGATCAAGGACATTGTGAATGCGTTGATCAATATCATTTTTAAGAGCTTTGTACTGAGTTTTGAGATCAATAAATGGAATTTGTGGTGTAGATTGCTGCGACATTATTTTACACTCCGTTTTTTTAGTTAATTGATGATTGATCAGAGTATCTCTCTGAATTTGTCAGCTGTCCAGCGCTGGTCTCTTATTGCCTGACCAGAGGCTAAAAAAAATAGACCTATGACGTTATTGGGCTTAGGTGTGTATTTATTCACGCGAATAAAGTGAAAAAAAAGCCACAGGACTGTCGCGGCAAATGCACAAAAAATCTAAATTTCTTGCCCTGCTGCTCAGCGCAGTTTTAGGATAGTAATTCAATTTATGTATTTGCTAAGGGAGTAGAGTGTGATTCCAGTTTTATTAAGTGGCGGCAGTGGAACTCGATTATGGCCGGTTTCAAGAACCAAATACCCTAAACAGTTCTGTGAATTATTCGATGAGTCTTTGTTAGTTAAAACCATGAAGCGATTATCGCCAACAGAAAAACCATGGATCGTCACCTCAATGGTTTTGCGTGATTTTACAGATAAGAAAATGAAGACAGCTGGTTACGGTGATATTCAATATATTTATGAGCCTGAAGGTAAAAATACAGCACCTGCGATTGCTCTTTTGTGTAAAGTTCTTGAGATGCAAAGCAAGACAACTGGCAATGTGAATCCAGTGGTTGCTGTTTTTCCAGCGGATCATTTGATTGAAAAAGAAGATGTTTTTCAATCGGCATTAGAGCTTGCCGAAGTCTGTGCACAGCAACAGAAGATTGTGACCCTGGGGTTAAAGCCAACGCATCCGGCGACGGGTTATGGTTATATTCAAACGCAGAAGCAGCCATTTAATTTTAAAAACAAAATGAGTTCTTTTTCGGTTTTGAAATTTCATGAAAAACCAAATTTATCAACGGCAAAAGAGTTTCTTAAAGACGGTTCCTATTATTGGAATGCGGGAATTTTTATTTTTCCACTGCAAGTGATGATTGCTCAATTACAAAAATATCAGCCACAAATTTGGTCCGCATTGAGTGCGCTGAATTCTGACCAGTCAAATTTAAAAGAAATTTATCAGCAATTACCATCCATTTCGATTGATTATGCCATTATGGAAAAGTTAAGCAGTGAAGAGCTGGTGTGTGTGCCATGCCAACCTGGCTGGTCTGATGTTGGTTCTTGGGATGCGGTGGCTGAAGTTTATGAAAAAAATGGTCAGGCTCACAAAGAGGCAATCGAAGTCAACTCTCACCATAATTTTGTAATGCCAAGACCGCAAAAAAAATATGTTTTTGTTGGTGTTCATGATTTGGTCGTCGTCGATACGGCGGATGCATTGTTGGTGGCACAGCGTGGTCAAACTGAGGATGTAAAACAAGCCGTTGAACGTTTAAAATCCATCGATAGCAAAGTCGTTCATGAACATGTTTTTGAGGAACGTCCATGGGGGCATTTTGAAATTTTGCGCGATCAAGATTTATTTAAATCTAAAGTCATTCATGTTGATCCAGGTCAGCAGATCTCTTATCAATCACATACCAAAAGAGAAGAGCACTGGGTGATTGTCAAAGGTCAGGGCGAGGTTGTTTTAAACGATGAAATTGTGCCGATCAAGGGTGGCAGTTATATTCATATTCCAAAAGGTGCAAAACATCGTATTCGTAATACGGGTAAAGATGTTATCGAATTCATCGAAGTGCAGTTGGGGAGTTATTTTGGCGAGGATGATATTGTAAGATATCAAGACGACTATTGCCGCACCTAGAAAGGTTGTTTTAAAAAGTCATCTGCGTCGTTCTCGCCGACAAACCTCGCTTCGACGTAGTTTCACTACGCCTACGCGATTTTTGTCGACTGCGGCCTAGCATCTGATCTTTTTAAAACAACCTTTTTGATGTTATTTTGAGGTGGATATTTTTTGTCGTTTGTCGCGACTTGCATCTTATCAATTTCTCAAGCCTGGCTTTTCGAGTTGGTTTAAAAATACCTCTGCGTTCTTTTTTTTCATTTTTTTTGGTGAAAATTGCCCCGCTCTTTTTTTGATTTTGTTGGAAATTGGTTTGTTCTGCTTAAGAAATGCTTAATAGGCTTGGGTTTGGGGGCATTTTGATCCTGATTTTTTTTGGCCTTGTTGTTGCTCAACAGGGTCATGAGTCTTTAAAGGAGGACAAAATGAACCCAATTTATAAATTTTCGAAAAAGGCAGTCCGCGGTTGTCGAAGCTTGCTGGCTACTTTTGCTACAATAACGTTATTAGCCCAAGGTGCTTTGGCTGCGCCGGCTGAAAATTCTGTGCAGTCGTTGGTTAGAACTTCCGCATCAGGACTGGTTTTGCAGGCTACTTTGACGAAAAATATCAATCGTCAAGAAGCTTATCAAGCTGAGTATATTGAGAAGGTTCCGTATCAAGCTCAAGAGGCTTATACAGACTATGAATCCTATACTGATTATGAACGTCAATGTCATAATGAGTACGATAATCAATGTCGTAATTCTTATGAGCGTCAATGTCGTACGTCTTATGAACGTGTTTGTCATAACGAGCAAAGATGTCATCAGGTTTCTCAACCACAATGTCGTAATGAAGTGGTTTGTCATCAAGGTTCTTCAAATCAAAATTGTCAAAATGTTCAAGAGTGTGGAACAAACGCTTTAGGCCAACAAATTTGCAAAACTCGTCAAGTTTGTAATGGAACTCCAGGTGGTCAAGTTTGTGAAAATGTTCAACGTTGCGATAACGGCTACCGTAATGAATGCAATACTGAATACGTTTGTAACAATGAACCTCGTCAAGTATGTGAAAATGTTCCACGTCAAATTTGTGAGAACGTTCCTCACCAGGTTTGTCAGAATGTGGCCGTGACGAAACAGCGTGCAGTTACTAAGTATAGAACTGTTACTAAATACAAAAATGAAACTCGTTGCTGCAAAACTGCCTACCGTGATGTTTTTGATCATCAGCAATCAATGGATGTTGTTGTTCAATTCCCACAAGGTTCAGAGCTCTCTGGTTCTAAAAAAGAAAAATTTCAAGTTAGTTTGTTAGGCACAGAGGCATCTCCTGATGTTGCTCTCAAAGTGATTTCTCAAACACATCGTTACCAAGTCGTAAACAAAGAAATCAATGGCAACCAAGCTGTGATTACTTTGGATGTTGTTGGTGGCGGAGTCGTCAACCCTCCAGATAATGGCGGTCCTGTTGATGGTCAAGATCCAGCGTTGGGTCCAAATTCGATCAAGGATTTGAAAATGAAAATCATGGGCGATAAATCTGTTGTTGTTGTCTTCAGTGACAATGGTGTTCGTTCAGATATTGATACAAGTTACGAGCTGATCGTGACAGATATCAATGGTAATGTTGAGACACAAAAAGAAGTAGCCTCTAACGGGCGTGCTTCAGTCACTGTGACAATGGATGATAAATTGTCTTACAGAGAGACTCATACTTTGGAGTTGCGAGTGACTCGTTCAGGTGCGGGATTGGTTGAGCCCATTTCTTTCTCTAGAACATTCTTGCGTCAACGCTAGTTTGATCTGAAATTATTGTTAAATTCAAAAGAGGCTTTGGGAAACCAAAGCCTCTTTTTTTTGACTGCTCTTTGTTGTTTAGATCCAAATTAAATCTTGCTAAGTCTCATCTTCACGCCTCGATCAGTCAAAAAATCGATTCGCAGCTCAAACAAAATAATTTTTCAAGAGCCTGTTAACAGGTTTAAGATAGGCTTTTGGTCTAGTAATTTTTATGGAATATGAAATTGATTGGTGCTCAGTGTTTCTGATCTAAAATAAAGAGATTAGAAACGGAATTTAATATGAGCAATCCATTGTTGATAGTCAAAGTAGGATCGTTAGCGGTAACTCATGCCGAAGGCGGAGCCGCAATTGATAAAATAAAAAATCTTGCACATGATTTGGCTCAGCTCAAACGACAGGGGTTTCAAGTTATTCTTGTCAGTTCAGGAGCCATCAATACAGGTCGATCCTTGATCTCATTTGATAAATTGCCAACAGCGCAACAAATTTCTGCTATTGCTAGAGACCAGGCTTTGTCTGCCTTAGGGCAGCCTGCACTGATGAAGGTTTATCTTGATATTTTTTCCGAGCAAAAAATAATCACGGCTCAGGTCTTGGTGACCCATGAAGATTTTAAAAATCGAGAGCGCAATTTTAATATTCGAAATACTTTGACGGCCTTATTGCATGCTGGTGCCCTGCCAATTATAAATGAAAACGATACTGTTTCTTTTAGTGAGATCACGGTCGGTGATAACGATCAGCTAGCTGGCATGGTTGCGCAAGTTATGCAGGCTGACCGATTGGTGTTATTGACTGAGGCAGATGGTTTGTACACAGGGAATCCACAGGATCCAAAATCAGAAAAATTGACTGTTGTCGCATACGATGCAGATTTGTCGTTTATTCAATTTGCCACAAAGACTCATGTTGGTCGTGGCGGAATGAAAACCAAGATTGAAGCGATTCGAAAATTGAGTCCTTTGGGAACAGATGTTTACTTGGCAAGTTATGATCATGTCAACCCAGTCAGCAGAGCTCTTTCTGGTAAAGCAGGAACGTGGTTTCAAGCCGCGCCATTAATGAAGAAAAATAAAAAATCTTGGCTGACAACAGCCATTCAGCCCAATTGCGCAGTGGTGATTGACGAGGGGGCATTTAAGGCTCTTTCGCGTGGGGCCTCTCTTTTGCCTGTCGGTATTCGTAAAGTGATCGGTAATTTTAAACGTGGAGATGTTGTTTCTATTCAATACCAAAGAAAAGCTATTGCCTGCGGTCGGATAGAATATGGAGCGCGAGAATTAAACCTACTTAAAGGCTTGGCTTCTGATTTATGGGACCAAGCTGTAACGAAAAAAGTCATTGTTACTTCTGAGGTCGCAGTTCATCGTGATAATTTATTTATTAAGGCAACAGCATGAATCAATCTGTAAATAAAAATGTTTTAGACCAAGTACACTTTGTCAAAAATCAATCAATACAATTGTTTTCGATGACAGAAGAGCAGAGAAAAAAATCTTTAACTTTGCTTGCGCAAAAATTACGAGAACAAAAGAAAAATATTTTAGAAGAGAATGAAAAAGATTTGATTCAAGCCAGAGTTGCCGTCAAAGACGGATCTATGTCATTGGCTATGTTGGATCGATTGACAGTCAGTGAAAAATTAATAGAATCCTTGGCATTAGCATGCGAAGAGATTTCGCGTTTTCCACAAGTAGTGGGTGAAATTGTTGAGCTGCGTGAATTGGCAAATGGCTTGAAAGTGCAAAAACAACGTGTGCCATTGGGCTTAGTTGCCATGATTTTTGAATCGCGTCCAAATGTAGTCATTGAAGCTTTGGCCTTGGCGATTAAATCAGGAAATGCCTTGATTTTAAAAGGTGGCAAAGAGGCTCAACACAGTAATCAAATATTATTTGATGTGGCGATGTCGGCGATAGACACTGTTTTGCCTACTGGGGCTTTTTTATTATTGCATACTCGTGAGGAAGTCAGTGAGATTTTAAAATGCCAAGAAATTGATTTGATGATTCCGCGTGGAGGTTCGTCGTTAGTTCAATTTGTGAAAGCGAATGCCTTGATGCCGGTGATTGCGCATGATCGAGGTCTTTGCCATGTATATATCGACCGTGTAGCCGATGACAAGTGTGCGTATGATGTCGTGATCAATTCAAAAGTTCAAAGGCCCGGCGTGTGCAATGCGATGGAGTGTCTTTTGGTTCATCGTGATTTTGTCAAAAACCAACGTGTGCAGTTGCTTGATATGTTATCGAGCTTGCAACGTAAAGGTGTGGTCATCAAAGGTTGTGCTGATTCGCAAAAGCTCAGTATTGATTTACCACAAATTGTTGAGCCCGCAACTGACGCTGATTACGCGACAGAATATTTGGATTTAAAAATGTCGATGAAGATTGTTGATAATGAACAAGAGGCTGTTGCTCATATTCAAAAATTTGGTTCCCATCATACCGAGGCCATCATTTCTGAATTGCCAGAGAGTATTGATTATTTTTTAAATCATTTAGATGCCTCTTGTTTGGTAGTTAATGTTTCCACCAGATTTAATGATGGTGGATCCTTAGGTCTTGGTGCTGAAATAGGGATTTCAACCAGCAAATTGCATGCATATGGCCCAATGGGAGCCCGCGAGTTGACCACAACAAGATTCGTGGTCCGAGGTCATGGGCAAGTTCGCTGAGAAATTCTGTCACACAATTGAGACATTTTTCCTCTGACATTTTTTACAAGCCTTATTCATCAAGGATTTTTTTTTGGCACTGTGTTTGCTGATTAAAAAAATAGAAGATGTTTTTATATCCGCTGATCCCAATGGAGAGCAATTAGGCCTTATATTTAGCAGGCCGCGCCGCGATCTGTGGGGGTGATTAGCTTTCGTGTTGAGCCCAGGTTTCGCGCCCTCGAGAAAACTGGGCTTTTTTTTTGGTTTGTAGAAAAATACGT
>CAZMVK010000021.1:0-27291 GCA_964569545.1 uncultured Bdellovibrio sp. | reverse complement strand
ACACTTTGTCTTTACGATAATTAATGAGTGGTGAAACCTTCCTAAGCGTCTCAGCTAAAACAGTTATTGCTGTTGAACTGTTTTTTCTTTTAAATCATAGATCCATTGTCGAACAGTTTTTCCTTCAATCACATTATCATATCGATACGGAAACATATATATTTTCCAACTTGCAGAAAACCCTTGAGGCATTGCAAACCGACCAAGAACAGTTATATAACCAGCCCGACCAGGTTGAATTTCTTTTGCACGAGGATCAAAAGTCGCAACAGTGACACATTTAGCTCCACTCGCATCACAAAACGAAACCCAATCTTCTGTTAAATATCTAGGCTTTTTAGCTAAAGGAAGCGGACCCTGCCCCTGTCGTCCTGGTAAAATAAGTGTATCCATATCAGAATTAATTGCCTGTGTTACAGAGCCCGCAGAATCAGTATAATTTGCATTTCCTTCATAAAAAAAGACCTGTGGATTGATCTGTGAATTTAAAAAAATTGCTGGTATTTCTTGATTATGTTCTCCTAAGCTTAATCCATGATAACTTACAGAATAGTTTATCTCTGCATAAGGGGCATCCTTTGGAGTCACAACAGTTTGCGACCAAGTCAAATTGTCCACGGCGCTGCTTTTAGTAAAATTATAAGGATTGTTTTTCATTATCTTAAGTGCTGGCGATACTGATCCTTGAACTGATAACGCACTTATTGAGCTTACTGCTGCAGTTTGGTCGTCCCAACCACAGTTTTTCGTTTGTGCTTGTATTGGATTTATCGGTGCGGCTGCTGACCAACCTGGACAACTTTTAACAGTAGAGCATTCATTTATTTGCCAACCAGTAGTTGCCATGATCTCACAAGGAGTTCCATTATTTTGTTGTTGGCAAGTGATCGCGGATGAATATGCTGTCGAATCACATGAAGTCGTTTTATAATATGCGGCACCTGCTGCTGAAGCATCATAGCCCCATAATGACATCTGTAAAGCTGAGCCCCCATGCTCTTGAATGCGATTTATAAAATCTGTTCCGTACAACTCAAATATTGCACCACCAAGACGTTTATTAACCCCAACCCGAACATATCTGTTCATAAGATATGTTGTGTCTTGAGGACGTTGTCTTGTGTAATTTGTATATTTGCAAAAGACTTTGCCGTCTGCATCTAAGTCATCTCTTGTGCATGTTGTATCAGGCAATAAATAATTAGAATCTCCAGAGCCTAAAAGTACACGCGCACATGTTACAGCTGAACCCTTCACAGAGTTTTGTGAACATGATGAGTTAGTTACTCTTGTTTGACTTAAGCAGTTCCACTTGCCTCCAAGATTAACTCCAAAATGATGATCACACCACCACTGACCAGTTTGACCATTAACTGGTCTAACTGATGCCAATACTTTTTGTATCTCAGGATTTTTTACACAAGTAACCATGGAATTTTTTGGAGCTGTGCTTAAACAATTCCCTCCATTTGTTACTTCAAGACATTGCCACTGGCCTCCAAGATTAAACCCAAAATGATGATCACACCACCACTTACCTGTTTGACCAAGAACCTCGGCTGAAATAAATACTTGTTCAAGTTGACCCGAATAAAAAGGAGTTATGATTTTATTGCTCATTTTTCGCAATGAATTACTTGAGCTCAGTCCAAAATTTTGAAAAGATATTATTACAAAAATAGAGAGTATAGAAATAAACACATACTTAAGATTTCGAAGTAACTTATCTCGCATAAATACCCCCTATTCCTTGTCGGGAAAAGGAGCTCGAACTTAATGGCTCATTATTAAAAAAGTTGTAAACGAATTGAAATATTCAGCTTAAGTTTTTACAACTTTTGTAACAAAGAGCCAACTTAATGACCTGTTCTTTAGATGTATTGGGTTAAGATCGATGATCGCTTTAGAATGAGACACTCGAAAAAAATACGTAACCTCATTCTAAATTTCCTGCAGGTTTCAATTCAAAAAACACCCGACGAGCACAATTCCATCAATTCTATAATTAAAATGAGTTTATAGAAAAAACAAACATCAATTCGCAAAAAAGCAAACAACTAAACTCCCGACCGACCCGGCCCCTGCTCCCATCCCCGACCCGCGCCCGCCCCCCACATCCCAAAACCCAACGAAAGTTTTGGAATAAAAAGGAATCCCCTTCTTTAACGATCTCCGCCCCGCCAGGAAGGCGTACCAAAGGGCGGCGAGGCCAGGATGGCCGTATCGTTAAAGAAGGGGATTCCTTTTTATTCCAAAAATCGAAGCAAAAACTAAAGTTCGTTGAGAATGGCTTTGACGGTAGCATCCAAATTCTTAAGCGAATTCGGAGCAACAAAAATAGTATCATCACCAGCAAGAGTTCCCAAAATCCCACCAGGCTTAACAACATCTAAGTGTCGAGCCAATAACGAAGCAGATCCTGGGCTGGTGTGAATAACAATCATCGAGCCATTGTGCTCGATATCTTTCAATAGATCGCGAAGACCTTTGTTCGTCACAGACTCAACAAAATGAACTTCGTCAGGCAAACGATAAACAGTTTGACCGCTTTGGTCCACCGCACGCACAGCGCCCAAACGACGAAGATCGCGTGAAATAGTACTTTGAGTGACATTAAATTTTTTTTTCTTTAAAGCTTTAACCAGCTCATCTTGAGTGGACAACATATCTTCGCCAAGCAATTCACGCAAAACATCAATTCGCACTTTGGCGACATTGTTTTTTGAATTTTTCAACGAAGAATCATCCATATTTACTCCTAAAACAAATGACAGAGCAGTGCTTTTTGCGCATGCAAACGATTTTCTGCCTGTGCAAATATTCGAGACCCTGCATGCTCTACGACCTCTGCAGAAATCTCTTTGCCTTTTACCATAGGCAAACAATGCATTACGATAGCATCCGGCCTTGCTAATGACAACAACTGCTGATCTACCTGATAGCCAGCAAAAGCTTGCTCACGCGCAATTGCTTCTTCTTCCTGCCCCATGCTGGTCCATACATCTGTATAAATAGCATGAACATCTCGCACGGCTTCTTGTGGAGTTTTAAAACTATGAATTTGACCCACACTATTTTGCGCCAAAGCTTTTTCAATAATTTGCGGATTGGGTTTGTAACCTTGCGGGCAAGCGTAGTGCACATCAATTCCCATTTTAGGCAATAACAACAAAAGTGAGTGTAAAACATTATTACCATCACCAACATAAGCTAGCTTGATACGCTCTTTTGCATTCGCAGACGAAGATCTTATATCAAAATTCTCTGCCAAAGTTTGCAAATCAGCCAAAGCCTGACATGGATGATGTAAATCCGAAAGACCATTAATCACTGGGACCGTTGCTTTAGAAACCATACGTTCTAAAATTTCATGCTCAAAGGTACGAACCATTACACCATGAACCATGCCTTGCAAAACTCTAATGCTGTCTTCAGGGTCTTCATTTTTTTTCTGACCCGAGGTCAGCTCGACAACCTGACCACCAAGCTCTTGGATGCCAACCGTAAAACTGACACGAGTTCGCAATGATGGTTTTTCAAAAACCAAAGCAACCGTTTTACCACTCAACAAATTTTTTGTATCAAGCAAAAAATCTGAAGACGCTGTCAAATCAGTAAAATTTAAACCCTGAGTTTTAGTAGTAACTTTAATGTCTTCTGCTTTCGACGAAGCTATGCCTCTGACTTTTTGCGCATTGATTTTGAATTGTTGCGCCAAAGAGAGCAAGGACCAAACTTGAGCCGAGGTCAGTTCTTCGCCAGTTAAAAAATGTTTTATAGATTTGTTTTGCTGTTTAGATGTTGGCATATCTTGGCATCCTTGGAGGTTCAACTCGAAGACTTAAAAATTGAGAATCTGATTGAAAACATTGAGTGCCAATATGATCACTCCACAAACCACGTAATGAATCTTTGGTGTTAAGAATTCTCACATGTGAAACACCTTGCACCAAAGCATTCAGTACAGTTTTTACTTTGGCGTACATTCCACCAGTCACAACTTCCGTATCAATAAGTTTTTGTAAACCATCAGATGAAATTTCACGAATTAATTTTGTTTGTGCATTTAAAATTCCCGACTGATCCGTTAAGAAAACCAGTTGCGAAACTTTCAATGCAATTGCCAACTGTGATGCGGCCCAATCGGCATTGATATTATAGATCTCACCTTCGGCACCAAATCCCAATGGGGTTACAATCGGAACCGGAGAACCAACTTGTTTTAAAACTTCCTCAATAGGTTTGATATCCACATGTTGAATCGCGCCAACCAAACCAAGCTCTTCACTGGCTTGCTGACAAAACAAAATACGATCTTGCACGCCAGAAATTCCAGCAGCAGAAACTCCTACTTGTTTCATTGAGCCTACCAACTCACCATTCAGTTGCCCCCACAAAACAGATTGAATCGCATCCATCATTTCAGGTGTGGTCACACGTTGTCCACGCACGAAACTCCATTGAATTCCACGACGAGTCAGTTCTTGATTGATCGATGGGCCTCCGCCATGAACTAAAATAACTTCATAACCATACAAACGATACTGTCGAACAGTTTCTGCAATATCTGACATGATGTTGGTCTCTTGCAATGAAGAGCCACCCAATTTAATCAAAACACGATTTGTTTTCACGAGTACTCCGTATTGATATCAACATATCTTTTGGATAAATCACAACCCCAAGCTGTCGCTTGATGTGGGCCAGAATGAAAATCGATATGCACTAAAATTTTACTTTGTTTTAAAGACTGCCTGGTCAAAGCACGGTCAAATACTAAAGGTTTACCCTCCGCAAATAAAACCGTGTCTTGCATTCGTAAAGTCATTTTTTCTAACAAAACCAAAGGAACTTGTTCAGCACCAAGCTTGGCCAGAATTCTCCCCCAATTTGGGTCCTCACCATGCATTGCCGTTTTTACCAATGGAGAAAGGGTTACACATCGAGCCGCCCTACGAGCCAACTCTAAATCAGTACAACCAACAACGTCGACTTCGATCAACTTGGTTGCACCCTCACCATCAGCCGCAATACTTTTTGCTAAGAGCTGTGACATCTCAATCAAAGCATTTTTGAACAACTGAAAATCTTGATCCGACTTAAGCTCAACACCCGACGCTCCATTAGCCAACATAAATACGCAGTCATTGGTCGATGAGTCCCCATCGACACTGATCATGTTAAAACTCTGTTCGACCGCCTCACGCAACAAAGACTGACATAATTTTTCGTCTAATTTCAAATCCGTTAACAAATATCCCAGCATAGTCGCCATATTGGGATGAATCATACCAGAACCTTTGCTGATCCCAGTCAGTCGCACGGACCCAGTACTTAACTCAAGCACATGAGTCACTGTTTTTGGAACAAGATCTGTCGTCAAAATTGCCAAAGCAAAATTTTCTGCAACATCAGTCGCACGGTCTACCAATTCAGGAATGGCTGGTAATAATTTATCAATGGCCATTGGCACACCGATCACACCAGTGCTCGCAATCAAAACCTGATCAGGTTTGATTTGCAAATAATCTGCTGCAGCCTGAACCAATTGCAAATTGGTTTGCACACCCTCGGCACCAGTCGCGGCATTTGCCTGACCACTGTTGGTTACAATTGCACGCACACAAGAAGATGGAACTAATTTTTGCGAGTAGACCACTGGTGCCGCACGCATTTGATTCAAAGTAAAAACACCAGCCGCAACAGCATCCACATCAGAAATAATAATACCAATATCTGGACGATATTTACGAACACCACAGTTGATACCACTGGCAGAAAATTTAAGAGGCAAAAGCGTTCGTTGTAAACCTGGACCCGGTGTCATAAAATTCCTTTAATCTGTAAACCAAAATCAAGCGGCTGCCCGGTAAGAGCATTTAAATTTTCAACTGCCTGGCTTGCAGCTCCTTTTAACAAATTATCAATCAATGAAAACACATAAAGCTGATCACCAACCAAATCAAAAGAGATGTGAGTATTGGCGGTGCCCACAACTTTGCGCAAAGAAAGCAATGAGCTGGAAGATTTTTTCAAAGAAGTATTATTTAAATCATTCCACTTTAATAATTCATAATTCTGATAGGCCTCAGCATACGCCTGATATATTTTTTCACTTGTTACATTGGGCTGAACGCGAGCATAGATCGCCGACGTAATCCCACGACGAACCGGCAATAAATGCGTGGTCATCATCGGTGAAATCATTTCTCCCGTATGGGCAAAAACTGCTTCAACAATCTCAGGCCAATGCTGATGTCGACCAACCTTGTACGGCAAAACATCATCAGCGACTTCGGTAAACAAAAGATTTTCTGCTGCCTTACGACCCGCGCCCGAAGTGCCAGATTTTGCATCAATGACAATGGTTTCCAATTGAATCAAATTATTTTTAATCAACGGCAAAAGAGCCATTAAAATTGCCGTTGCATAACATCCAGGATTGGCGATCAATTGAGCTGGATTTCCAGATAATGAATGCTTCTGATTTGCAGAAAGATTTTTGCTCGCCTGATTCCATGGCATCAAACCATATTTTGCGGATTGCAAAAGATCCGATTGATTATGATTCATCGAATACCATTTTTTGTAATCATGTTTTTTCAAGCGAAAAGCACCGCTGAGATCAATCACGGTTTTTCCTTGAGACAACAAATGAGGTGCTAACTCTAATGAAGTTTCAGCTGGCGTAGCCAAAAAAACAACTGATGTCGAATCTGACAATTCTCCCAAACTCTCAGCCGCAGACTTGTTTTGAGCAAATGCTAAACATTGAACAGCATGACCTTGATGATTTTGTTGAAATTGAATTTCTTGATCATCTATATATTGCGACAATTCAAAAGCAGAAGTCGCATAACAAGAACGCAAAGAAAATGTCGGATGCTGTAACAACAATCGCGACAGTTCTAAACCAGAATACCCACGAGCGCCAATCACCGAACAATTTACAGTTGTTTGTTGAACTGTTGTATTTGTCGTTTTATCAGCAAGCTGCTCAACGACTGGCAACTCTGCCGGATCGTGAGACAATCCAGAAGTCGACTGATAAGTCGAAGCTGGTGTCGATAATGATGATGAAACACGTGAATAATTATGCATAAGTCGCGCATAATTATTCCAAGCGGCAAAAATGTCAATTCTTATTGATAAAAACATTTTCACAAAACATGCTTTTGAAACCAAAATAAATATGGCACCTACGAAACACCACTTTTGAGTCGTAAAATGGACTTTATTTCGCATTTTTTAAAGCAAAAGTTTGAGTAATTACTCAAATGCCATTTTTTGTTACACATGTATTTTTTAGAATAGGTTATGCAAGCAAATGAATATTTATGCATAATCATTCAACACTATGCAGGCAAATATTTATACTATTTCACGACGCTGTTAGAAAATATTTGGACATATTCAAAAACTGCATTTACAAAAGACGGACATAAAGACTGACATACAAAAAAGGCAGACCTGCCAATCAGGAGCAAATATGACATCAGACAACTCGAAAAACTTCGCAACCACCTCTCGTCCACCAGAATTAGATGCAGTTCTTTTGGTTTACAGTGGCGGATTGGACACATCCATTTGCATTCCTTTTGTAAGAAACGAATATGGTTACAAACGAGTTGTCACCGTCACTGTAGATGTTGGTCAGGATCCAGCTGATATTCAACAAGCCCAAGAAAAAGCTAAAATCCTTGGCACTGAACATTACACTGTTGACGCCAAAGCTGATTTTACCAAAGAATTTTGTTGGAAAGCAGTTCAGGCCAATGGCGATTACCAGGGATATCCAATGTCGACATCGATCGCCCGCCCTTTGATTGCACAAAAAGCAGTTGAGGTCGCTCAAAGACTTGGCATCAAAGCTTTTGCTCACGGCTGCACAGGAAAAGGCAATGATCAATTTCGTATCGAATTCGGCATTCGCACTCTGATGCCAGATGCAATTATTCACGCACCTATTCGCGAAAACAATATGACTCGATCATGGGAAATTGAATACGCTAAAAAACACAATGTTCCTATTCAACAGAGTGTTGAAAAAATCTGGAGTATTGATGAAAATCTTTGGGGACGCTCCATCGAAGGTGGTCGCCTAGAAGAACCGGACTTTATTCCACCAGAAGAAATTTTCCAATGGACTAAATCTATCGAAAATTCAAATACCGAAGCCACCACTCTGAGCATTACTTTTGACAAAGGAATTCCAGTTGCCTTGAACGACCAGAAAGTTTCCGCTCAATTTACACCAGATCAACTGGTGCTTAAATTAAACCAATTGGCCGGCAACAACGGCATTGGCCGTATTGATATTATGGAAGATCGTATGATGGGCCTAAAAGTCCGTGAAAATTACGAGTGCCCAGCATCTACCGTTATCTTAAAAGCACACAAAGCTTTGGAAAATCTAGTTCTGACTCGTGATGAAATTCGATTCAAAGTGCAAGTCGATCAAGAGTGGAGCAAACTTGCTTATGAAGGTTTGTGGTGGGATCCGTTCAAAGAAAATCTTGAAGCTTTTATCCAGCACTCACAAAAACGCGTCACCGGTCAGGTTTTTATGAAACTCTATCGTGGCAACTGTACGATCATTGGTCGTCAATCTCCATGGGCTTTGTACTCGGCAGATTTGGCTTCTTTTGATACCACCACATTTGACCAACGTGAAAGCACTGGATCCGTTAAGAATTTTGGTATGCAATCTAGAATGTATTACCACTTAAAAAACAAAATGTAGGTGATGGTTATGGCAAAACTTTGGGGCGGCAGATTTAGCGGCGAAACAGACAAACAGGTTGAGCAATTTACCTCTTCCCTGCATTTGGATCAAAAACTGTGGTCCGCTGATATCACGGCTTCGATTGCTCATTGCCAAATGTTAAAAAAACAAAACATCATTCCTAATGATGAAGCACAAAAAATTATTTTTGCCCTGAGCGAAATTCATGAAGAATTCGCCAGCGGTAAAACCACTGTCAATCTTGAATCCGAAGACATCCATTCAGATATTGAGAACAAATTAAAAGAAAAGGTCGGCGCCATCTCGGGAAAACTGCACACCGCTCGCAGCCGTAATGATCAGGTCTCAACCGACACACGTTTGTACTTGCGTGAAGAAAATAAAAAATTGCTTGGCGAAATTAGCGAATTGCAAAAATGCATTCTGCAAATCGCAGAAAACCACTGCGAAACGATATTGCCAGGCATGACTCACATGCAACACGCACAACCCGTCAGTCTGGCACATCATTTGTGTGCCTATTTTTGGATGTTATCGCGTGATTTTGATCGCCTCAGCCAAGCACAAACTCGTATTAACATTTTACCACTGGGTTCGGCCGCTCTTGCCGGCACTGGCTTTCCGTTGGATAGACAATTTGTCGCCAAAGAATTAAATTTTTCATCCGTTACTCCTAACAGTTTAGATGCGGTCAGTGATCGTGATTTTGTGATCGAGTTTTTATCAGATGCGGCGATGCTGATGATGCACCTCTCACGACTGTCAGAGGAAATTATATTATGGAGCACTCCAGAATTTGCCTTTGTTGAACTGAGCGACGAGGTCACCACCGGCTCTAGCATTATGCCACAGAAAAAAAATCCAGATGTAGCTGAACTGATTCGTGGTCGTGTTGGAATTGTTTATGGAAACCTGATGGGTGCTCTGACCATGATGAAGGGTCTACCCTTGGCTTACAATCGCGACATGCAAGAAGACAAAACCTTTTTATTTCAAGGTTTAGAAACAACAACGGACTGCGTACGCCTGATGAAACTTATGTTGGAAAAAGCCAAATGGAACAGCGATCGCATGCAACAAGCACTTGCCGGAGATTTTTCTAATGCCACAGACTTAGCAGACTACTTAGTCACACGCGGCATGACCTTTCGCCAAGCTCACGAAGTCACCGGGCTTGTTGTTCAGTTTTGCCTGCAACAACATTTAGCTTTAGAAAACATAACTTTGGCTCAATTGCAGAAAATAAATCCGATATTTGAAGAGACTGTTTTGCAGGTATTACCTCATCAAACAGTGATGAAGGCCCGCACCTCTGAAGGTGGAACATCACCGCTTGCAGTAAAAAAACAATTAACTTTAGCTTACGAATACTTGCAGCAATCAAAATAAATTTTAAAAATAATCTTTTACGAAGTCGGTAAAAAACAGTCGTCAATTACCGACCTTTTGATACTCAATCAAATCAATTCAATTCAAATTAATTTAAATCGAAATATTATTTACCCGGCTCTGCTGGTTTTTCTGCAGCTTTTTCTGGTGCAGCTTGAGATTTTCCACCAGTTTTTGTTTTAGAGTGAGCACCGTGGCCTTTTTTCTTCATACAGTCACAGGTTTTTCCTGCCTCGTGATTGCAGCTCATTTCTTTCATATCAGCAGAACCCTCTTCGTGATCACAAGCAAAACTTGCAGAGTAAGAAAACATCAAAAACAGTGGCAAAATAAAATTTAACATAAAACCTCCGATAAAATTCGCAACCTGATCCAGGACTATTTGCCTGTACTTGTGTTCATCTACCAAATACAAATCCCCATGATGGCCACCATCAACTTTTACAAAATTTTTAGGATCAGCTGCTTGCTGATAGATCTCTTGTCCAAAAGCAAAAGGGATTACAGGATCCGTAGTTCCATGAATTACCAATAAATGTCGTGGTGATATTTTCTCGACATGTTTTGGCGCATATTTATCACTCAACAATACATAAGCCAGAGGCTGCAGCAACCAGGTCACCCAATTTTCTGACATTTTCTCGCGAGCAATGGACTGATAAGATAAAAAAGTTCCCTCTGCGATCACTCCCGCAATCGGCACAAGATCGGCCGTTACACCATCGCTTGAAATCACTTCCTCAACAGAACGTAAAGCGGTGACTCCACCAATACTGTGACCATAAACAATCAAAGGTCGACTGTCTTTATTCTTGGTCACCCATAACAAAGCCTGCACCCCTGACTGAACATTTTTTTCTGGGCTGGGTTCACCATCTGACAAACCATACCCTGGATAATCAAAAATAAAATAATTGTAACCCGCAGCTGGCAACCACGCCAACATCGCAAAATGCGAAGAAAGATTCTCGCCATTTCCGTGAAAAAACACAACAGTACCTAACGCTGTTTTGCGCTCGCCCTGAATGGTTTGAGCCGCAAACCACCAACCATGAAGACGAAGTCCATCTTGATTGGTGAAAAACACATCCTCGGGCTCAAGTCCCCATCGAAGCGGATTCATCAACTGTTGTTTCTGCGGATAGTAAAGCAACGAACTGCAACCAAACAAAAACACACAAGCTATTGAAATCAAAAGGTAATGCATTCTTTTGAAAAACATCAAGACCACCCTCCTACGGACAAATATACCCGGATTAAACACGCGTTAAACAAAAATACTTGCAAGCTTGTGTCGAACCCGATACCAATTAAAGCAGGTCCAATAGAAATATTGAACCGCAATTTAATACGTTACTAAATATAAGTGGAAGATATGGTTCCACGTTTCTACCAGACGCCATAAATGTCTGTCTATTTGGGGGTTCAATGCGTAAATCGCATCAGAGCGTGAGATGGGGATCATCACGCTTCGTATCTAAGACAGTGTCTAAAACAATCAGAAATTTCGTTGTTACAGTTTCAGCTTTGGTGCTTGCATCAACCGCTGTTCTGGCTCAACCATTTCCAACTGGACCCGACTCGCAAGTCACTCCTGGTGAAACCTGCGACCGTCCAAATGCCTATCGTTACCCTGAGCAAATAGCGTATTGCAATCGTAATGTAGACTCAGGACTCAAGCGAGACATTATCGTTCAGTATGACAAACAGCTTGGCTACCAAGTCAGCCAAATGCCACGCAATGATTTTAAAATCGATCACTATATTCCATTGTGCATGGGTGGCGGAAATGATCGTAAAAATCTTTGGCCACAACATAAATCTGTTTACGAAATCACAGATCCCTTAGAACAAGAGATGTGTATTAAAATGAGCGAAGGTGTATTAAAACAAGCACGCGCCATTGATTTAATGAGACGCGCCAAGAACAACTTGAAAGAAGTCGACAGCATCAGAAAAGAGATTAACGCTCTTTAGTCTCTTCTTGATTGCGAGCCCACTGAATCCAGAGGGCTCTTTTCTTTTCCATATCTTCGATTTTAACTTTATTTTTGATTTGCAAATTATCACCAAGTTTTAATTTGGTGATTTTCTCTAGCGCCTGAACAGCTTGCGCATATACCCGACTGTCTTTGTCTTCCAATGCTAATGCAAAATTAGATTTTTCATTGCGCTCAGGTGCGCTCGCTAAGGTCTTTAAGATTTGACCACGTATCCACAAGCTTTGCTTGCGATGAAAATTATAGCTCGCAGAAAACTCTTTCCATAATGTTTTACGATCCTCAGCTTTTAAATCCTCAGACAACACATCAACTGCTGCCGAACGAACAACCAAAGCTTTGTCCTGCAATAACTGCAAAGCAATATCATGTGCTTTTTCAGCAGACACCGTGCGAGCCGCAACAAGACTGGCATTTCGCAAAAACCACTGAGGAGATTTAGCCCACTGAGCGAGCATAGGTATTGACGCTTCTTTTTTTAGAGCCGCATACAAAGTCACGCTCTTCCAGCGGCTTTCAAGTGTTTCAGATTCCGCTGCGACAATTTTTAGTAATTCTGGACTGACCTGATCACCCATCGTTATTGCAGCTTGCAAACGATTGTCTGCCGGTAATGATAAAATTTCATGTACATTCACCGTCGGCATCGCACGTGGAATTGCTGCCATCACAGTCGGAATCGACAAAAATATGGCTGCTAAAAAAAATGTTGTACGCATTTATTAGTTCTCTTTCTTAACAAAGTTTTCAAACTGACTCATCAGCTTTTGATCTTCATTAGGCTGTTCTGTAGATTCCCCATCAGCCTCTAAAGCTGTGGCTTCTTGTAAAATCTTATTTTCATCAACACCCGCCCCCAAAGCTTGCTCTGCTGTAATCTCAACACCTTCAACATCAGGAATATGCGTAGCTTCTTCAAGCACCTTGTCTATATTCATTGCGCCCAAGTCAACTTGAGTCTCAGCTTCAGCAACTGCGGGCTCCGCATCTGCAACGGGCTCACTGACTGCAACGGGAGCGGCAACGACCGCATTTTCAGATGGAACTGCTGCCTGAGATGGTGCCGAAGGGGCAACCACACCAGATTCTTCTTCTTTTTGTTTAACTACTGCAGCCGCAAATTCAGCCATCAAATCGTCATCAACAATTCCATCTTTTGATGGATCAGCAACTGCAGCGGCCTCAGGCTCTGCAACCGCAGGAGCCGCCGGAGCTTCGGGAACTGCCGGAGCCTCTGGAGCTGCCGCCGCTTGACCAGCTTCAACTTTCTTTTGATCTGCCACTGCCGCAGCAAATTCTGCCATCATATCATCACTGACAACATCATCTTTTGCTGGCTCTGCAGCTACAGATTCTGCGGGCACAGGCTCAGCTGCAACCGCAACTTCAGCTAGAACCTGAGGAGCAACTTCTTCTGCGACCACTGGCTCAACAGCCGCCTCTACAGCAGCAGAAGGAGCGGCAACAGATCCACCACCAGCCTTGAGTTCTTGAATTTCTTTTTGCAGTTTTGCATTTTGTTCTTTGTAATTTGATAAATCAGCAATGTCTTCGCTGATGATTTCGTACTCAGCCAATTTCGCTTGAAGATCTAGTAACTGTTGATTCAGCTGAGCTTGTGCAGCTTCACCACCAGCTGCACCCGCCGCTGGCGCTTGTTTTAATTCTTCAATTTGTTTTTGACTGCCATCAAGCTGCTTTTTAAGTTCGGCAATTTCACCCTGATATTTTGCCAACTCTTCCGGCGAAGCTGAAGCGCCATCACCAGCGGCCGGAGCCGTTTTTTGAACTTGCTCCATCATTTTTTTAAGTGATGATTCAAGCTCCGAAGAAAGCCCCGCACCACCAGCGGAATCATCGCTACCGCCGTACATTAAAATACGCACAGCTACGATGATCGTTACCAATAAAACAACAGCAATCAAAACTTCGATGACAACTGTATTATGGCTCATTAAAAATTGAAGAAATTTATCAATACTCACCAAATTATTCTGACCGAGTGTAAACAGTGGGTCAAGAAACCTCCCGATGATTACCAACACCAAGACGAAAGACAGATGCAACAACAATCAAGCTATGTTATGTTGAGGCCGTAACCCAAAATTAATTAAAGCCTAATTTAAGCTATATAAAATTTAAATATCAAGCGAGCTCAATGTGACAAACACTATAGACAACAAAAAAAATCTGAACACTCAACCCGAACAATCAACGAAACCTCATTTTGATTTAATAATCGCTAATGCTACCTGTTTAATTGCTAACGACCTGGACGCTGGACCTTTATCCAGCAGCGCTGTGAAAAAAAATTATGAAATCAAAAAACATCAAGTCGATATCGGCATCAGTCATGGCAAAATTGCTGCAATAGGATCTTTATCTAAAAATGACTGCCAAGAATATTTTGACGCCAAAGGTTTGCATTGCCTCCCTGGAGTGATTGACAGCCAGGTCCATTTTCGTGAACCAGGAATGACACAAAAAGAAGATCTTGAAACTGGAACTCGCGCCGCACTTTTGGGCGGAGTCACCGCCGTATTTGAAATGCCAAATACAATCCCCGCAACAACAAACAAAGAATTATTGTTAGACAAAATCAAACGCGCACAAGGACGAGCCCACACCCACTTTGCATTTTACGCTGGAGCTAGCTACGACAACATAGCTGAACTTGCTGAGCTAGAAAAAATGCAGGGCTGCTCTGGAGTGAAAATATTTATGGGCAGCTCGACTGGCTCCCTGTTGGTTGAAGACGATGATAAACTTGAACAAATTTTACAGAGTGGAAAACGCCGTGTGATTGTTCATAGCGAAGACGAATATCGTTTGCGCGAAAGAAAACACATTGCTACCGATTCACACGACGTGCGCAATCACCACATCTGGCGAGACACTGAGAGCGCTTTGCTTTCAACGAAAAGACTGATCAAGCTTTGCAAAAAAACATCTCGTCCTGTTCATGTTTTACATATCAGCACAGCTGATGAAATGATTTTTCTGCGCGAAGAAAAAAAACACTGCAATGCAACTGTCGAAGTTCTCCCACAACATCTGACCTTGTTTGCGCCCGATTGTTATGAACGTCTTGGCACTTTGGCACAACAAAATCCTCCGATCAGAGAAAAACATCATCTCGAAGCTTTGTGGCGAGCCGTCAGCGATGGCACTGTCGATGTGCTTGGCTCTGATCACGCCCCTCACACTTTGGAAGAAAAACAAAAACAATATCCACAATCACCCTCTGGCGTACCGGGCGTGCAAACCATTATACCAATTATGTTAAATCACGTACACAACGGCAAACTTAGTCTTGAACGATTGACTGAACTTGTCTGTGAAAACCCGCGACATGTTTTCTCTGTAAAACAAAAAGGACGCATCGCCGTTGGCATGGATGCAGATTTAACTTTGGTGGATTTAAAAAAAGAACGGGTTATTGAAAATAAATGGATTGCCAGTCGCTGTGCCTGGACTCCGTTTGATGGCATGAAAGTCACTGGCTGGCCAATGGCGGTCATCCTCAAAGGACAAGTCGCCATGAACAACGATCAGATATTAACGCCGCACCAAGGTGAGCTCGTTTTGCATGAATAAGAAAAAAGGCATGTCATTATTTTTCGGTGGTTTGTTGCCAATTGTTGTCTTTACCTTGATCGATGAATATCAAGGTCCATTCTGGGGAACTGTTGTCGCCATGATTTTTGGTTGTGGCGAAATCGCTTATGAAAAATTTCGTTTAGGAAAAATAGAAAAAATAACATTGATCAGTAATTTTTTAATTTTCATTTTAGGCATTGCCTCGATCGCCACAGACAGCGGCTTGTGGTTCAAAATGCAACCAGCTATTTTTGAAGCCTTTTGTGCTTTGTTTTTATGGGGCTCATTATTTTTAAAAAAACCATTGATCGTAAGTCTTGCGGAAAAACAGGGAAATATCTTTCCTCTCGAAACCTACTCACTATTAAAGATGCTGACTCTACGTTTAGGAATTTTTCTTGGTTTGCATGCTGTCTTAGCAACCTGGGCTGCAATTGCATGGACCACAGCTCAATGGGCGATGCTAAAGGGAATTGGCCTGACCGTCAGTTTTATTTTATATATGGGTCTTGAATTTCTTTATCTCAGAAGAAAAATGATGGAAAAAAAACAAAAAAATAGTCAACCCATCAGCTACGAAAAATAAAATTCATTTAGCAATATTCAGTAAAAGATATTTTTGCTTGCGAGGAATTCTTAAATTGAACAGGAGCTCTTTAATTGAACAGGAGTTCTTAATCTCTTAAATTAATTGAAGATGAGTTCTAAAATGAAGAGGCCTACTTATCAGGTAGACCTCTTATTTAATAAACCAGTCTCTTGCTGTATCCATTGCCAGTAACTAGTAAATTAATTTGATTTAGATTAATTCAGCTCAGCTTAGTTACATCGTCTCCACTGAATGTGGTAGATCAAACCAGAACTGATATCAGCAGAATCCACTGTGCCCATAGATTCATCCATGCGGCTGTTGGATTGTGCCATCATCGAGGTGTTCACACGTAAATTCACGCTCTCACCACAACGAGTCCATACCAAAGTTGTCGCTTGCAATTGATTGGTCAAAGTATAGTTGTCATTGGTCGGACCTGAGAACACACGTGAAATGCGTGGTCCTCTTGAACCAGCCCAAAAATATTCAGCATCAAAACGATTGTAACCACCAGAAGGTACGGCATTGAATCCACGATAATCCACTTGAAACACTGCCACTGAAAAACCTTGAGGCACTTGAACTGGAATAGTTAAATTACAACCTTTGCGATCTATGCGTTTACCTGTCGCACCCCCCGCTTCGGCTACATATTGATCAAACAAAATACTGACTGCATCTTCAGATGGAGACACCGTTACGCTGGCAGTTCCCGCAGGACAACCAGTTCCACCATATGATGGCAGACCTAATTTTAAATTCGACGCCATCGATAAAGATGAAACTGTCGTGATTGCAAATACCGCTGCTGTTGCAAATAATTTTCCTGACCACATATATTCCCCCTTAGTGGTGTGAGCTTGATGCTCGTTTTTTAATCCCGAAATGGGATCGCAAAAACTTAATAAGCAACAACTTTGCCAAGTGAAATCAAGACATTGTGACACCAACATAAAAGGTTAAAGAAATAAAAATAAAAAAGCCCTTGTCGTTTCCAACAAGGGCTTTTTGTTTTCTAAAAATGTAAGAATACTCTTTAGATATATGCAGACTATCTTTGGCACCATGGAGCATCTGGCATAATCTGACACAACATTTCGCATGTTGCAGGATCACCAAATGGACATGAACCATCACCTGGAGGAGTTCCTGGATCTGTCGGAGGTTGCTGACCGCCACCGCCGCCACCACTTGCTGCACCTACATAAATTTTGTAGCTGGTAGCAGTAATACCTGCAGAATCTTTAACTGACACAGTCGTTTCACCGTCAGCAACTGCTGTTAATACACCAGACGCATCAATCGTCGCTGCATTCACATCAGAACTAGAAAATTCAAAAGGAGCTTTTCCGTAAACACCTTCGAATTGAACTTTGTCACCAACTGCAACTGTCGTTGCAAATGGAGAAACAAACATTTTTTGTGATTTGATTGCATCAACAGCTTCGAAAGCATCAACACGGCAATCACAAGCAGTTTCAATTCCAACTTTCGCACCAGTTGCTTGCAACAAAGAACGAATTTCAGTCGGAGTCAAATTTGGATCTTGTGCTTTAATCAAAGCAACCAAACCTGCAACCAACGGAGTCGCCATCGAAGTTCCAGATAAATTACCATATTTATTTTTTGGTAATGTACTCATGATACCGTCACCTGGAGAAGCCAAATGAACTTTGTGTTTACCGAAATTAGACCAGCTTGGTTTGCCATCACTTGAATTTGATGCAGCCACTGAAATCACGTTCGAAACACCAGCATTCGCAGGATAAACTTCGTATGAGTCATTGTTTTTACCATCATTAGAAGCGGCAACAACAAACACAACACCAGCTTTTTCTGCACGAGTGATCGCTTCAATCAAAGGCATTGCTTCGCTATGAGAAACCGCAGCTCCCCAACTTGCAGAAATAACTTTCACGCCTTTTTCAATTGCGTAATCAATCGCTTTGACACCATTATCTAAATTTCCTGAACCATTTTCGTCCAAGAAACGAATAGCCATAATAGAAACTTCTGGAGAAATACCAATAGTTCCATTGTCAACTAGACCAGTTGAGCCAATGATTCCTGCACAGTGAGTACCATGACCTGGATTTTGCGAACCAGTAATATCCATAGGGTCATTGTCATTTTGTGCATAATCAAAACCGCCATTGTTATAATTAGGCGCTAAAGCTGGATGTTGATAATCAACGCCCGTATCGATCACTGCCACCAAAACATCTTTCGATCCTCTGTTACCAGCACGTTGCCAAGCTTTTTCAGCCTGAACTTTGGCAATTGCCCACTGCTGTTTCAATGCGACACCATCAACTGGAGCCGACAACACGTGCAATTTAAAATTCGGAACTACATAATCCACATTTGGATTTGAAATCAAATCGACAAGGGCTGCGATCTTGTTGCTTTCAGGAATGCGCACCTTCATTAACTTACCTGGACTGTGCAAATCCATAATTTGCATGTTCGCGTTCGAAGAAAACATTTGAACGGCATGTTGGTTCTTGTATTTGACCAAATAATCACCAGCAGATGCTGTCAATGATGTGGCCGCGATCGTAAGCGCCAATAGTGACGCCAACCTCTTTATAAAAAACATAGTTCCCCCTCCTTGGATTTTCTGTTAGCTAAAAGTCTAGGCAGAAAGGCTATACGATGAGGAGTAAAAAAACATAATGACCCAGGCTGTCGCGAAAATAGTTTCACATGACATCAAAAAACAGGATCTGAAAAAGTTGTGCTTACTTAAGCTATAAAATAAATTGATTCGAGAACCAAAATGACCTGACAATAACTAGACTATGGATACATCAATCACGCTTTTTCAAACAGTTCTTCTTTCTTTCATTGAAGGTCTCACCGAATTTTTACCCGTGTCTTCCACCGGGCATTTGATTGTGGCCTCTGCCTTTTTGCATATTCATGACGAGGGTTTCATCAAAGCATTCAATATTATTATTCAATTCGGAGCAATCGCTTCCGTTTTGTTTTTATATTGGCGTCGGTTCTTACCAAATTTAGCATTCTATAAAAAATTGTTAATCGCATTTCTTCCGGCAGCTGTGATCGGCCTTTTGGTAAAAAACAAAATCGATTTACTGTTAGACAGTGTAAACACCGTCGGTTGGGCTCTGCTACTTGGCGGGTTTGTCCTTATATTCTCTGATCGAATTTGGCCAGTCGACAACAATCATAAACAAATTTCAGATCTTTCAATCAAAGACTGTCTCAAGCTCGGAATGATTCAATGTATAGCCTTTATTCCTGGGGTATCACGATCTGCGGCGACTATATTAGGTGGATTGCATTTAGGCCTAACACGAAAAGAAGCTGCAGAATTTTCTTTTTTTCTAGCCGTACCAACATTAGCCGGGGCTACTCTCGTTAAAACATTGGGCATCGTTAAAACCTTGGATCATTCACAGTGGCAAACATTATTGCTTGGTACGTTTTTATCTTTTATATTTGCATTGATTGCCATTCGTTTTTTTATCGGCCTGGTCAGTAAATTTGGCTATAAACATTTTGGTTACTACCGAATCATATTAGGTTTAATTATTTTAATTTGCTCAGCACGCGGGGTCATATGAGTATTTTTTCAAATAGCACAATCAACACAACCACTATTCAGTCAGCGACTATTCCTGTTCTAAATCAAACGGTGAATGCGCAGAGTTGGATCGCCAGCGAATATAATTTTTGGTTTAACAGCACATTCTTATGGATGCCGAATTGGAAATGGTTAACATTTATAGCCATTATTTTCGGCGGTTTACTTTTAAAAACCCTGCTCGAGTACTTGGTCTTATCAATGCAAAAATCACCTCAGTTTCGTGGCAAAGTTCATGGTTTTGTCTTGCATTTTCTTGAGACAAAAATTTCAAAACCCATCGCATGGATTTTATCTTCTGTATTTTGGCGAGAGAGTATTGAAAATTTAGCACTGCCTACGATTCTGAACAAATATCTACTTTTTTTGTTGCAGATGAATCTTTCTATTTTCGTTATCATGTTGGCTTATCGTGGGGTCGATGCCTTTGGTAAAGTTTTAGAAGATATCACTGCCAAAACTGAAAACACCTTGGATGATCAACTGGCGCCACTGGCAACAAAATCATTAAAAGTTTTCGTTATCGTCTTTGGAGGCTTGATCATCTTACAAAATTTTGGCGTCAATGTGATGTCATTGCTTGCTGGTCTTGGATTGGGTGGCTTGGCTTTGGCTTTGGCTGCGCAAGATACTGCGGCTAATGTTTTTGGTTCTATCACCATCATCTTAGATCGTCCTTTTCAAGTAGGCGACTGGGTCAAGGTTGGAGACACCGAAGGTTTTATTGAAGAGATTGGTTTTCGCTCAACTCGCATTCGTACCATGTATAAAAGTGTGGTTAGCATTCCAAATTCCATTATGGCCAAAGAAAAAATCGACAACATGGGCTTACGGCCTATGCATCGCATTCGTCATAATTTGGGATTTACTTACGATGCCAGCGAAGACCAATTGCGTGCTTTTATGGATCGCACTCGTTATCTACTATCACAACATCCAGACATCGCAGCCGACACTGTTATCGTGCGCTTTAATGCACTGGCGGAATCCAGTCTGAATATTTTGGTGAATTTTTTCGTCAAAGTGACCGACGTTGGTCGAGAACTTGAAATTCAGCAAGAAATTTTATTTGAGCTTATGGGCATTGCTGCCGAATTAAAATTAGAATTCGCATTTCCAACACAAACTCATCACATAAGAACTAACTAACAGGAAAGAATATTTATATGGGTACTAAAATTATTCACGTTGATGATTCAAGTTTGGTACGAAAACTAGTAGGAATGATTATAAAAGCAGATTTTCCTGATCTAGAAATGGCTCAATGTGACTGTATAGATGATGCCAAACAAGTTTTAACAGACAATCATCTGCAAAAAGGTGACTCCTTTTCTTTGATATTAACTGATCTACATATGCCAGGCGGCACTGGCTATGAATTATTAGATTGGCTAAAAAGCCATCCAAATTTTCATGCAATACCAGTGATTGTTCTGTCTGCAGAATCCGGAAAAGAAGGCCAACAACTTGCCATTCAAAAAGGGGCAGCAACTTGCCTTGAAAAGCCATTCAAATCACAAATTGTATCTACCGCCATCAAATCATATATCAGCCTTGACGATGCTGAGACAATTCAAGAGATGGACGATGTCTTTGTTGAAGACACTCTTGAGCAACTGCAGGAAATGCAAAAAATTATTACTGAGAAACAGACAGATCAATTACCTTTAATGATGAGCAAACTGCATTTGTTAAAGGGCAATTCCATGATAGCGAATTGGCCCATTTTCGCTCGTTTTGTTCATAAAATTGAAGACGCCTGGTCCATTTGCAGCGAGAAAAAACAACTCTCTCACCCTCAGTTGCTTGCGCTCAGTGAACAATGTTTTTCATTACTGAAAAAAATCTTAGGTGAAATCAAAGAAAAAACCAGTCATTCCATCCCGCCCGAGGAACTCTACAAACAAATTGAATCTCTCACTCAACAAACTAAGGACGGAACTTTAACTGCCACTGCGGCAGATGTGACGACAGATGCAGCAAAAAACTCTGCGATCCATACAGACTCTAAATCAAACATCAGTGCGCCATTAAATAAACAAATTGAAAACAACCCGGAACAAACTAATCTGACTGCCAACCTCAACAATGAATCACTCAGAATTCCAAGGCCAAAGTTAGACGAAGTTTACGCTATCATAAAAAAGATTTCGCAAGTCAGAACACGCATGTCTCGTTATGCCAACCAACTTAAACAAGAGTTTGCTGGCGAACCTTTTATTCGTGATTTAGAAGGTATGACCGAAAAAAATGTAAAGGTGTGCGCCGACCAACTTGATAAAAAAATTCAGTTCGAAGTCGAAGCCAACCCATCTCTGATGGTGGATTCTGCCATTTTACAAGTTCTAGAATCTCTATTCGGACATTTGGTGCGCAATTCTATCGATCATGGCATTGAATCAGCTGTCGAACGACTGCAAAAAGACAAACCAGCAGCTGGGGAATTGTTTTTAAAAGTCGAAATCAGCAAGGGAGAAACCGAGCGAGATGACAACCTATCGATCACTTTCCAAGACGATGGCGGTGGAATCAATTTCCCTGGCTTACGAAAAAAAGTAGCTTCATTAAATCTTTTAGACTCAGTAACTGTAAACTCGATGCCAGATGATCAGTTGATTGAATATATTTTCATCGATGCAGTGAGCACCAAAGAAGAGACCACCATTTTTTCTGGACGCGGTGTAGGTTTAGCGTTGATTAAAAAAACCATCACGGATTTAAATGGTTCCATCAAAGTAGAAACTGGATTATGGGGAACTCGCTTTCATATTTTAATACCAAGATATTTTATGGTTTAGATTTTGAATCACCGCGAACAATAACAATTTCCAGGCATCTTTATTTAGAACTCAATAATAACAAACCTAGTTTAATTCGTTAAAAAGGAAAAAGGGAGCTAATAGCTCTCTTTTTCCTTTTTAATATGCTGATAAATTTATTTTTATCTATCGAACAGTAGTACTTCTAGAACCAACTGCCCATTCTGCTGTCATGCCTAGAAAATTGCTGGTCTGACCACTGGCAAATAATCCCGTGTTATATTTCACTCCGACTTTAAGCATTTGATCATCTTTCATTAAAAATTCTTTAACGAGGTGACAGAATTACCAAATTCTGCTGACCCACAAACTCAGCTAGATATAATTGATCACAATCTTTTGATTGCACAAAACAATCAAGTCGACGTGCTTTCGCCAAGTCACTTTTCTGCAGCAAAAGATGCTCGCAATAACGCAGTTGAAGCTCGGCACGATGCAATTGCTGCCAACGCAAAAGATCTTTATCCAAAAGAACTTGAGCAAGCTGATCTAAACTTAAGATCAGTTACTTCTAAAATTGAGAAAAATGATACTTCAGTCTCTCAAGCTAATATTACCAAACTTGAGGATAGCTTTCGTAAGGTAGAGATGGATTCTATCAAAAAAGAAAAGCTAGGTCCGGCTCAAACTGTTATGCAAGAAGCCACCAAAGAAGGCGCGGCTAAACTGACGCCAGAAACTTTGGCCTGGGCTAACAAACGTTATGCAGAAGATCTTTCTGTGATCGAAAACAATCGTCACAATTCGGAACTTGTTAACAAAGCTTCTGCCGATGCTAACCAATCAGCAACTAGATTGTTAAAAATGGTTCGTAATGCCAAAGGATCCAGCGCAAAAAATCCTGAGCAGATGGCAAAACAGATTGAAAAAAATGAATTGGCAACAGATCAAGCAGCTCAAGACAAAGTACAATCAACAGCTTTGATTGCTGATTATAAAAACCAATTAGCAACATCATCTGATCGTAATGACGAACTAGAGTCCAAAGCAAAATTAGACAGTCAATTTACCAAAATCCAAGGCGAATTCACAACTAATGAAGCCGAAGTCTACAAACAAGGTGACAAAATCTTGTTGCGTCTTAAAGGATTGTCTTTTGCTAGTAACAAATCTGAAATTGCAGCAGTAAACTTTCCATTGCATACTAAAGTACAAAAAGCAATTGGTGACATTGGCCCCAGCCAAATTCAAATTCAAGGCCACACTGATTCTATTGGTGGCAAAAAATTGAATGAAAAGCTTTCTGCCAAACGAGCCGCTTCTGTCCAATCTTATCTTGTTTCCAACAACAACGTGCCGCTGACAAAATCACAGCGACAGGATTGGGAGACTCTAAACCAATCGCTACAAACAAAACAGCGCAGGGCCGCGCACAAAATAGACGTGTTGACGTCATCATCACAGCTGAACCAAATTTGCAGTAATCACTGCTACTCTAGAAGGGTGTTTTGCTCAGGCGAAACGCCCCTCTTATCTCTGGCAATGATCGTCTATTTTTTTTAATCAGCATAAAACCATCTTTGACGATCTTCGCTATCACAGTCTTCGATTTTGAGATCAGCACCCTCTGGGTATTTCTTGCCCCTAAATGATTTAGTGTAACCAATAGACAAACAGCGAGCATCGTTCACGTTGATATATTTTTTCAACCCATTGCCTTCATCTTTAATTTGCCATTGTTGGTAATTGCTGTCCTTAGAACATTCAACTTGAACAACTGTCGAGCCCTCCTCCGCTAAACACATACCGCTGTATGAGCTACGTAAACTGACAAATTCGTTTCCAAAAGCGAAATGGCGATTGGTTTCAACCCATTTTTGATTTTGCCCTAAATGGCAACCATAACCAATCGCTCGACGCCCTACGTTTGTCACCAAACCTTCGCCTAAATTAAGATCGATACAGTAATCGCGCTTAGCATTTTTAATTCGATGAGAAAGACTTGGCACCTCAAGATCTGTTGGCGACCAAAGCAAATTATTGTCTCCACCACGTGGTGAAATAGCATAAATAAATAATTTTTTGCCACCATATTTTTGTCTTATTTCATTACTAAGTGGAACACGAAATCGATAAAACGCCGAAGTCGTAGAATTTCGACAAGTTTTTGCCACAGCAGTTTCTGAGTCATAATTTGCAGGCGCTGCAGATGCAATTTTAACCCCGGCTGCTATATTTTCAGCTCCGGCATAAACATCGACGGTGATTGATTTGCTTACATAGGGTTCACATGCCCAACCCCAAACACCCGCACTGCCATCACTGGCTTCAGTATTTGAGCCCAACCAAACACCGTCCATGACACCTTTAGTATCTGGTTGCAGAAAGCCTTCGGCGTTCCATTTTTGTTTGTCAGAATTTGAATCACATATTTGTAAATTAATCTTCCCTGAGTCTGAAGCATAGTTCAGACAAACTTCAACTGAACCACTATTGTTAGCACCATGAAGAAATATTGAATATGAACGCTGACCATTTGATCCGTATTTTACCTTCCATGATTGCTTAATATTATTTGCATCACACGGCTCTTGTGTTATCTCAGCGTAAGCCAGTCCTTGTTGTGACATTACCTTGTCGGATAAATTATTTCTATCTATTGCTGCGGATATACATTTATCACTGTTTAAATTTTTCAACAAAACTGCCCCGCCCACAGACAGTTCAACCCATTGCTGATTGTCTCCCCAACAGTCACCAGGTACAACTCTAGCATTTGTAATTTGACTCCAATTTTCAATTGCCATACAAACTGTTTTTGCACTTTGATTTCGCAATCTAACCGGATCTGGTGACCAAATAATACCACCACCCATAATCTCATCACGGACATTATTTACCACTTTTGCTGGCTCAATAATACTTATGTATGGCTCGGCGTTCGTAATTCTGACTAAAGAATCCTCTTTAAACATGTTTCCGAGAGGATATTGAGCTTGAGTATTAAAGGCCTGACCCCACAATTCTTCATATGAAAGAACTTGTTTCTGCAAAAGAAATCTGGCTGCTGAAGAATCTGTTTCGACGAATGTTTCTAAAGTTCTCCCATTAAAATAAGCAACACTATTCGGACTGTTTTTGTTCGCATAAGTTATTTTTGAAGACCATACTTTGAGGCCATCTTTGTATAAATTCAAAATCCCTTTTTCGGCCAAATGCAGTTTCATATTTTCAAATTTGATATAATCATTTGTACGGAATTGAAATGAACTAAAATTAGCTCCTAAAAATCCAGTCTTACCTGTTAATCGCTGAGCCTTTTCAGTTAAAACCCATTCAAAAGATCGACCATTTTTTATCGACAACAAAGGTCTTTCTTTATCAGTTGATGCGATTTTAAGTACAAAACCCTTGCCAGCGTTGCCACCTGTTTGCGTGCTCCAGTACGCAATGTTTTTACTGTAAAGTACTAAATTACCATCATCTTGAAAAACGGCATAACAATCATCTCCACAAACTGTCGGCAAATTAGGATTGATGTTGTAATCAATTCCTTTTTTAATCAAAACCAGCTGACCATTAGTTTTAAATAACAGTTTAATATCTGAGCTTGCTACAAATATATATTTTCCTTTATTTAACAATATTTTCTTTGAATAATCAGTCTTGTTTTGGTCTTTTATATTCACCCAAGAATCATTTATGCCAATTAAATCTAACAAAGTAATTTTTAAATTTGCAATCTGATCCCACAAATATTGGATAAGGCTGTCGCTCCAGCCCATCGCAGTACCCAAATTCGGCATACTCAAAACTCCACTGTTGGCAACAGTCGAGTTTGCTTTGCCTACCGGCGAGATGCCATGTACATAAATTTTCTTACCACTTATGGCTGCGGCTGAAATTTTATTTACATCAAAAACAAATCGATATTTTTTACCACTGGCCTCGCACTCAGTCGCCACAGCAGCTTCGCTATCTAAATTTGCCGTCACACCTGAAACAATTACTCCCCCGTTGCCAGCTGGACCTCCGACATACAAATGAACGTCAATGGATTGATTTAATTTTTGTGCGCATGCCCAACCATTAATTTTTACATTTCCAGTATTTGCATCTATTTTTGCAGAATCAACATAACCTTTAATGTCACCAAACGTCGGCACTTTTACAGCCCCACTATTATTAATAATAGAATTATCCTTGCCCGCTGGCGAGATACCATGAACGAAAACTCCCTGACCACTCCGTGGCCCAGCTTTGGCCGCCGGCACATCAAAAGTAAAACGGTATTTTTTACCACTGGACTCACAAGCTGTCGCCACAGCTGCTTCGCTATCTATATTTGCGGTCACACCAGATACAAAAACTCCCCCATTGCCAGCGGAACCTCCGACGTACAAATGCACATCAATGGATTGATTTAAATATTTAGCGCAAGCCCAACCATTAATTTTCACATTTCCAGTATTAGCATCCAGAACTGCAGAATCCACATAACCTCTGATGTCAGCAATAGACTCCATTGGTTTCCAAAAGTCACCCGTCAACATAGTTGCCAACCAAGGACCGGCCTCTTCATCACTGGCCTTTCT
>CAZMVK010000020.1:0-27382 GCA_964569545.1 uncultured Bdellovibrio sp. | reverse complement strand
TTGATTGATTGATTGATTGATTGATTGATTGATTGATTGATTGATTGATTGAAAAAAACAAATCAGATCAAACCAATCAACCAAAAAAAATCAATGTAATTAAAAAATATTTATTTACTTTGTGGCGTACAATTTTTCTGCGATCTGAATTCCATTCAACGCAGCACCTTTGCGAACGTTATCTGAAACAACCCACATCAACCAAGTTTTCTTATCATTCAAGTCCTGGTGAATACGACCAACATATACTGGATCACGCCCTGAAACCTCTCGCTGAGTCGAATACTGACGTGAATCAGATTCAACAACCAATCCTTCAAAATCCTTCATCGCCGTTATCAATTCTTCGCGCGATACTTCTTTACTCAAAGTCACCCACACCGCTTCTGCATGTGAATTGCTGACCGGCACTCGCACGGTAAAAGCCGAAACATACATCTCTGGAGCTCGCATAATTTTGCGAGTTTCATTCATGATTTTAACTTCTTCACTGGTATAACCTGAGTCATTAAAAGAACCAATCTCAGGTATACAGTTAAAGGCAATCGGATGCGCAAAAGCTTGAGCTTTGACCTCTTTGCCATCCAGTTGATTACGAACCTGTCCATGCAATTCATCAAACCCTGCTTGCCCAGCACCACTGACCGCTTGATAAGAAGCGACTCGTACAGCCTGCACTCCAAACGCTTGATGCAAAGGTTTCAATGCGACAACCAATTGAATCGTTGAGCAATTTGGATTGGCAATAATTTGCGGACCGCTGCCAAGAGAAAGTAAATCTCCATTGACCTCTGGCACGACTAAATGAATTTGCGAATCCATACGAAACGCAGCTGAATTATCAACTGCCCAAGCACCATCTTTAACTGCCAATGGCGCCCATTCTTTACTGATATCATCACCAGAAGAAAAGAAAACCAAATCCAAACCTTTAAAACAACCCGCATGCAAAACTTGAATAGGGTAAGCTCGACCATTCAAAGTAATCTCTTTACCCAAGGAAGCTTCGGAAGCAAAAGGTCGCAGTTCTGCAACAGGAAACTGGCGCTGCTCAAGTGTTTCCATAAAGCTTTTGCCCACCATACCAGTGGCACCGACCACACCAATTTTCAATGCTCCAGTCACTTGCTGATTCATAACAAAAATCCTCGCTCTATTTTTTCTCTTCCACTTTTAAATCTGAATCTTCTTCAGTGATCACGGGATCGCCATCTTCATCCGGGATTAAATCCTGTTCATGCACATGGGCTGGCATATAAACACTTGGGCGAATTTTTTTATTTTTACCAAAATTTAAAACCCCAAAAACTGCACCTAAAACTGCATAGGTTAAAAATAAGAAAAATAAATTCACTTCAGGTCGGTAAGCTACCAAAACAAAAATACAAACGCCAAAAATTAAATACCTAAATGGCAACCGCTGTTTCAAATCCAAATCTTTAAAGCTGCGATAACGAAAAGTACTAACCATGACAAAAGCTAAAAGATAAGTCATCGCTAGCAAACCAACATTTGCAGAAGCTTGCATTTCTAAATCTTTAAAAGCCAAAACCGAAGAGGCCACAATTCCGGCAGCCATTGGAATTGGCAGACCTTGAAAATAAGCTTTCTCAATCACGCCAACCTGAACATTGAAACGAGCCAAACGCAAAGCCCCGCAAGCAGTATAAAGAAAACAAGCCAACCATCCCAAACGACCAAATGGTTGCAATGCCCACATATACAAAAGAATAGCTGGAGCAACACCAAAGCTGACCAAGTCGCAAAGTGAGTCGTACTCGGCACCGAATTTAGATGTCGACCTAGTCAATCGAGCCAAACGACCATCCATCAAATCAAAGATTGAAGCCGCAACAATGGCATACGCTGCCTGCAAAAAATCATTTTGCACAGCATGAATGATTGCGTAAAAACCAAAAAATATATTTCCGGTGGTAACAAGGTTTGGCAGCACATAAATGTGCATCGATAAACGCTTCGGATTGTCTAAATTATCTGGCATGTATTTTCTTTCTGGTTATGCATATGAAGAAAGCGCACCGAATATTGCAAACAACATCCATAACGCTGTCGAACTGAGCAAAGGCAAAGTCAAATTATCATCTAATTTCCAAATTGGAATCAATTCAGCTAATGAGCCGATCAACCCCCCAAGCAAACTGATAATGACGATTCGATCCATCATCATCCAATGATAATTCAAAAACGCAAATGTCAAAATCGCGCAGACAAAAAAAGCGGCAAGAGAACCTTGCAAAGATTTGTTTCCAAATATTTTGTCTTTGCCATATCGAATACCAAAATAACTAGCGATAGGATCAGCAAAAGCCAAAAACAACATCGTCAATAATACAATTTGCGGAGGAAACAACAACGTCACTATCAACAAACCAGACAACAAATAAGTTGTCCCAGCTATTCTATGAAGCTCGGACCGACGCATAATGGGCCTAAAAATCGCGACTACCACTTCGTTTAATGCTGGACGCTTTTGTCTTAAAAAATCCATGGGAACAAAAAGCAACCAACTCACCAATAAGGCAATGATCGATACCTTTTCAGGTAAATAAGAGTACAAAAAAGCAATAAAAGAAACCCCAGACATATGCCAAATTTTGCGCGCCAAGTGAACATCAGATCGCTTTTTTAAATCTTTATTAAAATCAGTCTTTTCTTCAGTAATGATGTTTGCCATAACCAAGGCACACTAGTGGACGTTTTTTGTTCTGACAACATCTCTTCGCTGATATTTCAAGTGCTTGATAATACTTGATTTTTCGTTAATACAAGGCGGCGCGAATGTTTTTTTGACAGTCTGGATTTGAAGTTAAAAATAGAGCGAAAAATCTAGCGAATAAGCCAATGATTTCAAAGCCTTACAAAATCATATCTGGCGCGACCATTGCACCACTCATTAATATGGGAAAGAAGCTGCTTAATTTTACTGCGATTTTAGTACGCCATCTGTTGTTGCTTGCATGCATGACAACAAGAACTTGGGCGTACTCAAATCTACAACCAAACCTCAAAACTAATTCTATTCCAAATTCTTCTATCAGCCGTCCACCCCCTGGTTATGTGTCAGATGTGAACATTGAAAAAAATGAAAAGTTCACCGAGGTCTTTTTATCAGCACAAACACCACCGGCAGAACCCACTCTGCAAAATAAAATTTTTAGCCCACTGTCTAAAGAGTTCAAACAAAAATATTTTGATAAATTCGGCCAACTGGATACGGCCAGCATCCCTTTGCATCGAACTAATTTTGATGTTTTCGATCAAAACACCAAACCAGTTAACGAGGCGGAAAAAGAAAATAAACAAAGAAATGATTTTGCTGATTACATGACAAAACGTTTGCTCGAGTATCACGTCGATCAATATATGAAAAATGAACCCAAGATGCGCCCAGTGCTCGAAGTTAAAGAAAAAATTCAAAACGTCAAAGTCGAAGTCTCCAAAGAAGTTCGCCTGGACATTCAATACAACTTTGCCGGCAATGCAGCCGACTTAAATATCATCAACCCATGGTGCGACACTCGCTTTTCATTACAAATGAACCCTCACGCATTTGGCCCGACTGATGCCGAGGAAAGCCGAATGTGGCTAGGAAAAAATTTAACAAAAACTGTGCGCTTAAATGCCAACGCCGCATTTCAGGACGGCATTGCATATACTGACATCAGTAAAAATTTTGAGTCTTGGAATTTAGGAAGTTTTTTAGGCGTGTCGTCTTATTTTCGCAATGAAGGCCCCTCGGTGCGAGAATCAAAACTGTTGGCCGGGTTTTCAAAGGCCTTCTGAGGTCGCTGACGATGCAGGCTTTCTGCTGACATGCAAATTGGCTAAGGATTCTTGACCTTTTTCATCCTGCACTGTGATTTCAATTAAATTTTCACCTGCCGCCAAATCAATAAAATCCGTGGTAAAGCCTTTGTTTGGAACAACAATCACATCCGCTGTAAAGCCATTGGTTTTATTTATCACCTTGGTGACATTCAACCCTTTCCACACACCTTGCTGACAACCGCCAGTTAATCGCAACAGGCTACCGTCAATATCGTGACTTGAAGAAAGGTTGTCACATGGTAGCTGTAACGATAACGATTTGGCTTGAACGGGACTGCGAACCTGAAAATCTTCATCATGCCCACTGTCCTCGGTGACACTTGCTGGAGAACGATCCCCCACTGACGCCGCAGAAGATTTGACTTGTGGATCACGAATAATAGAAAAAAAAGTGGAACCACCCACCAAAGCTACGACCGTAAAAGTAATAAGAAGAAATCTTTTTTCCTGCATGACTAATAAGCTATTCGGCAAAATATTGGCGGGACTTAAGTCGTATCAAAATGAGAAATACTCTCTAATTATTCTCGAATTCCTCTGGATAAAAATGAGAAAATCGGATATTCAAAGTCATGCATTTTCAAAAACGCACCCAATTGATGATAGACCTCGGCTTTCGCCAAGACGCCATTCCCACTTTAAAAAAATATGTGGATCTACTTTGGGCCGCCAATGAAGAGATGAATCTCATCAGTCGTCAAATGAGTTACGAAGAATTGATCGATAATCATGTGATTGATTGCCTGCTGCCGCTTAAAAAATTTCCTGACCAAATCAAAACAGCTGCTGACTTTGGCTCTGGCGGAGGCTTGCCTGGCGTTGTTTATGCCATTCAATTTCCGCAGATCAATTACCATTTATTTGAAAAAAGTCCCAAAAAACAAGAGTTCCTAAGTCGTTGTAAAACATTAGCTCCAAACTTGAACATTCATGGCGAAATTCCGAATGAATTAAAAGATATCGCGCTGATCACGGCACGAGCTTTTAAACCCATTGATGTGATTTTACAAGTCAGTCGTGATTATTATAATCATCAGGGAAAATATTTTTTATTAAAAGCTCGTCGCGAAAAAATCGACGAAGAAGTTTTGTTAGCTCAAAAGAAATTTAAAAACTTGAACGTGATCATTGAACCTCTGACCTCGCCAATTCTTAAGGTCGAACGCCATTTGGTTTTGATTTAAGATCATCAAATAAAACTCGACTTGTACTTCTGTCGGCTAGGATTAAGCATACCAGGTTGTTAAATTACCTATTTCAGTTTTAGAAGATTAACCTTCTAAATTTAGAAGGTTAATCTTCTAAAACTGATGAGACACCAAAAAAGGACAATTCGAATTCTATTCTCGCCAGCCTTCTTTTTCCGCCTGGCATAAACCTCATCCACCGATATCCTTCTGGCTTTTGGGATTTGGTAATTTGCAAGCATCGCTATCATTCTATGATAATCGATTCTCCATGTCGTCATCCCGCCTAATGAGTTAAACTCCGCCACCCTTGATACCGCTGCGATCTCACAAAATCTTCCCAGCCACCAGGCATAATCTGCTGTAAAATGTGGGCTCAGATCTGATACAAATTCCACAGCCTCACTGCGTGCTTTGTTGCAATAGTAACAATGATATTTATATCTACGAAAATGTACAAAAGTTCGATGACCCATGATTGGTAAAGACTCAACCCTCATCATGTGATTACCCCGAACCTCATCACTCAACTCGTGTTTGCAGCGATGACAAATTCGTTGTCTTGTTTTTTCGGGCCTTAATTGGATATGGATTTCGCCCTTTGTTAAAAATTCTTGAAAATCTATAACTTCATAATTTGCAAATCCTAAAAATCTTGGTAGTCTCATCCTTGAAGCACTCCTGGTTTAATTGTTTCTTTGCAGAATTATTCAACCATCAAAAGGAGTGCTTTTTTATTTTCTTCTACCCTTGGTCTAGGTTTTTTCTCACTTTTTTGAGATAGATTCTATCCTGGACCTATATCATATTAATTTGAACTCCTTGTTGTCTTGACTCAAGGAGGCTTGTAAAATTTTTTAATATACACAAAGTGAACATGGTTCATCTAGAGCTTCGGGCTTCGGAGAGAAAAAGGTTGTGCCAAGAATGCAAAGTTTCGTAATCAAGGAATTCAATTCAAATAAAATGACATTCTCTTTGTGGATAACATTGATTCATATAGTTTTCTTGTTATTTTCCAATCATTCCCTATCCTCCGAAAGTACAGATAAAGTAAAAAGTGAATGCCGAGTCTTAACTGGAACTAAAATAACTATTCAAACAAATATCGAAAGACTTACGCAACTTCAACAAAAGAATAAAGACTATTTGACCACAATAAAAGATAACACTCGAATAGAAATAAAAGTTAAATCAAATATGTTTATCATTGAAATGAACTTGCAAACAGAAGAGGAAAAAACTAAAAAACTAAATGTATTAATTCAAGAGAAATGTGGTTGACATGAGTACTCATGGTAATTCTAGAAATAACAGATCTTTGCGCAACATTTTTATAAATCCGAAATATCAGTTCCGATATATATTGTATTTGACCTTTACAGGATTTCTTCTGGTATCTTTTATAAATATATATATTTATTCCTATGTTAAAGAAAACTATCTAATCTTGGTTGAAATGAGTCCTTCGTCAGATTCAGTCAAAGAACTTTTATTTTCAGAGTTGCACAGAATGATTTTTGGACTCACTGCTGGATCTTTTATTTTTTTATTATTGGTTTCGATTTTAGGGTTGTTTTTTTCTCATAGATCCTGCGGTGCTGTGTTTCATGTGGTAAAGGTCATGAAAGCAGCTCGTTCCGGAGATTCGCACTTGCGCGTAAATTTACGCAGAAATGACGAGTTTAAAGAACTTGAAATCGTGTGCAATGAACTTATTGAATACTATGAAGCTGAATTGAAAAAATATAAAAATGCGAAGTTATAAAAGAATATTTCTTATTAATTTAATTCTTTGCATTTTTATTGCATCGGAGGCGTTTTCACAAAATGTCACAAAACGAATTTCTCTTTCTCATCTTTTAAATGAGGTCGCTAAAGGCAATGAAAAAATTAAAGAAAAAAGACTGGAACACGAAAAAGAGATTATTGAGCACAATATCGTTTATCACAAAACATATTTTCCAGAGTTCAGTGCATCTTTAGAATTTGAACGAGGAAATTACTTGATGACCATACCCGGATCTGATGCTGGAAATATGAAACCCCAATCCACTGAAGCGTCGGATTATCCAAATGAATATAAAATAAGTATTGGAATAGAAGACTATAATATATTTTCAAGCTGGCAAGATAAAAAATTACTAGAACTAGAAGAGCTAAGACTGACAAGAACAAAAGAAAATATTGAGGAGACAGCAAAACAGGCTCAATTCAAGGTCGCCAATGAGTACATTAAAGCTTATCGTGAGCAACTAAGTATTGATATATTAATTACAAATATTCAAATGAATAAAGCAATTCATGGCTTTTTACAAACCCAATTATCAAATAACAATTCCGTTGAAGTTGATTTAAATTCAATCACTTTAAATATTCAGGAGACCCAGCGAAAAATAGAACAACACAAAGCAAACCAGCAGACTTCATTTTTCGAAATTGAAAGTCTTATTGGAAAAAGTATTGGCGCTAATTTTTCTTTAGATTCTCCCGGAGAATCCCTGGGGCTAACAATAAATCCAGAAAGAGTAAATAGCCTTGTTGAAAATTCACCCACTTTAAAAGAAATCAAGTACAACTTAAAATCATCAATCTTAAGTTATGAAAATGAAGATAGAAAAAGGTTTCCACTGCCAACTATGAATCTAAAGGGTGTTATGTGGCAAAATACAAATTCTTATTATCAAAAATCTTATGACATCGATACCGGCAGCGATCCAAATGGTAACGTAGAGCTGCAGATTGGGATCAGTTGGAAAATTCCAATTTGGGGCCAAGAAGGATTTGCCAATTCGCGCAATATCGAAAAAGCAAAGCTAGATATACAAATTAATCAAAGTCGAAATCGAGCAGAATATCTGGAATTGAAAAAGCAAATAAACAATATTGCAATGTCTTTAGTGCAAAAAAAAGAAGCTATAGACAATCTAAAAAAATCAATCAATGGTGCAAGAGATATTTTTAATATTCGATTCAGAGACTACAAAAAAGACAAACAAAATTTTCTTGCCTTAAAAGATGCTTTAGAGAGTTGGTCCAGTTTAGAGCTTGAAATGATATCCGCGCAATATGATGTTCAGAGTGAAAAACTAAATTTATTTAGCCGTGTCGGGGTTAGTTTGAATGAAACAGGTGAAATATGCGAAAAATCTGTTTGCTTGTAATTTTGTCATCATTAATAAGTATTCATAACTTAAAAGCTCAAGAAAAAGTTAAAGCAATCTATGAACGTAAATCTGTGACTTCTATTGAGGCCGAGGGAGGAATTAACTCTTTTAACGTATTTGGCAATTCTTTTTCTCCTTACATTCAGCTGTCTACCAATATGCGTAACATTGGTTTTGATCTCCGATATAATATCATTAACACGGACTACGCATCTCTATCTCCGCGTCGACCTTATGAATACGACAGTTCTTATGAAAATCCAGAACTGTCTAAACCTCGATACGCCAATGATTCGTGGACAGGGTCTTTATGGATGCTAGGATTTCATTATTCAAGTTCAAATTTTCAGTCTCTTCCGTCATGGATTCAAATTCTATCCTGTGAAGTTGGAAAAATAAAAATACACGATAAAAAAAACAATCTGGAATTTGAAGGAGAGCTATTCGGTCCACAAATTAAAAATTTAATTCCAATATTTAAATCAAAGAAATCGACCTTATATCTATCAACTTATATTGCCTACTATGCAGGTGGAATCAGCACAGAATCTGGGACAATTTCAAATGCATCACGACTGCCAATCAGTATAACTGATTTTGGTTTAGGCTTAAGATATCAATTTTAATAGTTTCTAAAATATACTTAGACATAGATCTAGTTGTACATATTTGAGAATAATAATTTATTTTTAGTATTAACTTTTCGTTAAATATAGCCGAAAATAAATTTGTCTAAGGCAATTAAGCCTTAGAAATAATATGTATATTAAAAAAAAATGGAGAAGACATGAAGAAAAGATCACTATTGCTAGGAATGGTTTTTTTATTTAGCACATCAGCTTTTGCAGAAATGAATCCTAAATCTGAATGCAGACAGATACTTGATTCTGCACAAAAATCTCAAAGAGAAGCTCAAAGTAATTATGACAAAGCAAATAGCAATTTCTCGGTTCAAGAAAGAGAATATAATTCATCTTGTACTCAAAACGCAAAAAAACCTATTGATAAAGCATTTTGCGAAGGTAAAAACGCTAAATATATCTCTGCAAAAGATGCTCTTAGTAGGGCACAGGCAGACCTCAAAAAAGCCTATGATAATGTTAAAATTTCTGAAGCTAAGCATAAAGAGTGCATGTCAGCTGCAGTTCCAAGACCAGAACCAAAAGTATCTTGCTCTAAAGAATCTAAAGAAGCAGCTTATAAAGCAGAACAAGAGTCTAGAAGGGCAAATGATGCGTATGGAAAAGAAAAGTCAAAATTAGCACGAATTCCAATTGAAAAAGCAACTTCAAACTATAATAAAGCAAAGATTGAGTTTGAAAAAGCAACTTCATTTTATGAAAAAGAGAAAGCAGAACATGAAAAAGTATCTGCAAATTTAGAAATGCTAAGTTCAGAAGCGAAAAATGCAAAAATAAATTATGATAAACTAAAAGATGAGTATATGAGTTGTTTAAAACAATCCAAATAATCTATTGTTAAGTAGTTAAAACTGTTAAATCAGGCCAAGCAAAGGCTGGCCTGATTTTTTTTCTTTCACTCGATCGCGTTACTGGTAGCAATAATTTTTACCAAAAAATGATCTTAACTTCTATTGTTATAACCATGGCTTTATCAACCCACTTGTGGCAAACCCAACATTGCAACGGATTTTTTAAAAACTTAAGAACGGCATTAAATGCTGCCAACCGGTTTCCACACCAAGCACTAGAATTGCGAAATAAACTAAACAAATTGCAGTCTGCAAATAAGATAAAACTATAAATAAACCATCTTTTTCAAGATGACCAAGAGCTTGAAAAAGTATCATCCAAGCTGGCATTGCATTTGAAAATGGAATTGGCAGCGGAAGTGCTAACAAAATGGCATTTAAAATTAATAACATAATATTAACAATCAGGAAAGGACCCTTAAAAAAAGATTCCCATCGCGGATGAAGCATAAAAGATATTTTTTCAAATACACGCTCTGAACCCTCGGCTATTTTTAAAACAGTTGGGCCAGACAACTTTTTGTCTTCCCATCTTTTAGGTACAAAAGGAGGTCGACCTAAATATGAAAAGTAAGCAACAATAGCTATCAAGATCCCGAAGGGAGTCGACAGACCAAACAAAGGAATAGGTTGCAAAAATGGTAAAATAAGAAAGAAAATCAGTAAATAATGGCCATCATTTCCAAAAATATTAAATATTATTTTAAGACTGACTTCTCCAGTTACGCATTTTTTTTCAATTTCATCTAAATGATCTAATAGAGGTCCTCGTCGTTTTACATTCATTTTTGTGCCTCGCTATTCGTTAATAATTCCGAGTAGCCTTTTTTATAACTTGGATAACGAAAATAATAACCTAATTTTTTTATTGCTTGATTACTGACACGACGATTGCTTTCTGGACAGACAATCTTTTCCAAATACGGTTGTTTTAGATTTTCTGCTAGCCAATCTAAAACTGTCTCTTGCAAAACGGGGTTGTCATCTACGGCCAAGTAAATTTTGTTTAAACTCTGATTTTGTTGATGTTTTTCGAATAAAAAAATGAGTATTCCTACGACATCGAGCACATGCACACGATTTGTCCACACGCCTTGATGCACTGGTTTTCTAGATTTGAGCCATTGGATCAATCGTAAACGTCCATTACCATAAATTCCACCACAACGTAAAACTGTACAAGGCCAAACTTGCCAACATAATTGTTCAGCTTGAACAAGAATTTGACCATTGAACGCTGTTGGCTCTGTCTCAGAATTTTCATCAACCCACTGACCTTGATTTTGCCCATAAACACTCGTTGAAGAAACAAAAAACACATGTCGAATATTGTAGGCAGACAAGGCCTGCCGAATATGAGTGAGACTGTCTACAAATGTTTGTTGATAACTGTCCAAGGTCGATGAGTCCGGACTTAGGATAATATAAACATAATCAAGTGATTGAACTTTGGAATTCAAATACAGAGAAAAATCACGGCTGACATCTGCTTGTAGCATAGTAACGCCTTCTAACACATGCTCTGAGCGACGAATTCCATACACCTGATGACCCAGCAGACTTAATTTCTTAGCCAAAAGACTGCCAATATCACCACAACCAATTATTAATATGTTTTTCATTCAATAGTTATAACAAAATTACTGCCAATGTTGAGTCATTTTATCTATCTCTATTGAAATTAAAATTTTCTGAATTTAAATTCTTCTTCTAATTTAGATTGGGATGAAATGACTTGTTAATAACAATTGGAATTACCGTATTTTATTATAAATAATGGTAAGTATACGAACGACTCAGACACAAGATTAATAAATTCACCTCTTCCAACGGCTAAAAAAACTAGGATCTTTCGTCATTTGATCGGCCTACTTTGAGAATTAATTTAAAAAGATCTCAGCGTTATTCATCGGCAGCTCCCACAAGTTGCAAGCATTGAAAAAATTGCTGACCATCCATTTGACGAACTTATAATAAATTTGCGATCTGCCTTCGATTAAGCTTAAAAAACCGTTAAACGTCTTATTGTCATATCGGTTTGACTGAGTTTCTTTTACCTTTGTTTTTAATTATAAAATTCGTGCGACATCAATCCTATTTGCTGTCGAGAGGTGGGACTTTAAACGATTTTACAGTCTTAAAAATGGGTGGGTGAAAAATGACTTTGGGGCAAAAGGCCAATGGCCTTATTCGTATTGGTTTAACTTTTACTACATTGATGTCCGTACTGGCTTGCAGCAAGCATGAGGATGAAAAACGACCAGCGGCAGCAATCAATCCGCCGATTTACAAAACAGTCACACGTGAAAATTATATCTCTGGCAAAAAGTTTTGTCAGGTTTATGAAAAAATCACCAGTAAAGAATTTGGTAAATTCGTCACTGTGCCCAAGGACTATAACAATCCTAATGCTGGATCTTTAGAAATTTATGTTTATAGCATGAGTGCTTTTGATGCTGCTAAACCAACATATATATACGTAGACGGTGGCCCGGGCCAAAATACTCATGGTATGATGCCCAACTTTTTAGACGGGCAGTACAATGAATTGCGTTTTGATCAACGCGGACTGGGTTGTTCTTCTCCTGAAAATTTTGATCTCTATAAAGATGCTACTCTTTATTCAACAGAAAATACTATTCGTGACATGGATTTAATAAGACAATCGTATGGCATCTCTCAATGGTCGGTTTATGGCATCAGTTATGGAACTGTGGCTTCTACAATGTATGCCTCTAAATTCTCCAATGCTGTTCGCTCTCTTGTTTTAGAAGGCGTGGTTGGCCGTACAGATCAGATTCATGATGTGGATTACAAGGCCAGCAAATTAAATCAAGCTATTTCAAATTTGAATTCACAACAACGCCAATCTCTTGATAAATTATTGCATGAGCATTCTGAGCATTCTTCAGTCTTTATTGATTTTATTTATGGATACTTCTATCGTGACATTGGCATGCGTGAAGTCTCTAATAATATTTTACCTAAAGTTTTCTCACCGGCAGGAATCATCAATAGAGACGCTTTAAAGCGTCTTAAAAAATATTACGACAATCGAGACAATGAATATTCATATGCTCAACAACCAGGAATGACTGATACTAATATCTTATCCATAATTTATTGTAAGAATCTTAACGAAGGTCACTCTATAGATAAATCATTAGCTTTTAATACGACAACTGGTTTTTACAGTTACACCAGTTACAATCAAAACAATCGTGAAGAGTGCGATTCCATTGGCGTTAAAGAAGCTAATGAAATGCCTTATGAAATCAGTCAAAATCCCGTATCGGCCCCGGTATTTTATTTTCAAGGTTCACATGATGGAGCGACATTGGCTGTCGGCGCAATTGCACACTGGCAAACGGTTCCACAAAACGAAAGCTATTTTATGCTGGCACAAAAAGGTGGACACAACCCAAATCTAACAAGATTGAATTCTGAAAAATCTGATATCATGTCATACGAAACACAGTTATTTAAAATGGCGATAGCTGGTAGCATGATCACGGATAATAATTTAATTTCTATAAACAACGCTCAAGACCAAAGTCAAAAATGGATTTTATTTCGTGAAAAACAAAAAGAAGATACAATTATCAATCAAGAACTCGAAGATATTTCAAACCGATCATTCAGCAGCGGATTGATTTTGCCAAGGAGTCATAACTAATAAAATAGTTATTTAAAATAGCTGTATTTTATTAAGGAGGCCATAAGTATGTTTACCAATCAAAATATCCGTTTCGACTAAACATACTTATGGCCTCCTTAATAAAGACTCACTACTCATTAATGAGTTGCCCCTGATGGATCTTGCAAACTTTGTCTGCCAATGCCTGCAAATCTTTTTCATCATGCGTGATTAAGAGAGCAGGTGTTTGAGTTTCATTTAATAATTTTTTTACCAATTGCCGAGCCTCTTGCCTAAGGTTTTCATCTAATGCAGAAAATGGCTCATCTAAAAATAAAATTTTCGGAAAAGCCATCAATGCTCTGGCTAAAGCGACTCGTTGTTTTTCACCGCCAGACAACAATTCAGCTCTGCGATGCAAACATTCAGACAATTTCAATGTCTCTATTAATTGTTTAAATCTAACTTGTGCTTTTTGTTTTTCAATTTTTCTGGCTTGAGCTGCAAACCAAATATTCTCGGAAGCACTGAGATGCGGGAACAAATCATAACTCTGAAAAACCACACCAATCTGTCTATCCTGAGGTTTAAGCTTTGCTAAATCTTGTCCCTGCCATATCCATTTCAAATCAGCACAAGGCTCAAGTCCCAATAGAATGCGGAATACTGTCGTTTTTCCCGAGCCCGAAGGGCCCCACAAGACAGTCACCCCTTGATCCAAAATTTCCCATCTTGGAATTTGCAAAATAAAATTATCATATTTTTTATTTAGATTCTCAACCAATGACATTTTCATTCCTTGCTTTAGAATAAACGAATTGCAAACTCCAAAAAAACAAATAACAACAAATACCCAAAACCAATAATAAACTCATCAAAGCCATCGCTGCATTCAATCTGTAACTGGACAATAAAGATTCAATCAATAAAGACAAGGTCACATCCTGTGGTAATAACAATTTACCAAGCGCAAAATCCCCCACCGCCCAAAAGCTTGCAATCCCAGCCAAACGGCATGCCGGAGTAAACATCTGCGGAAATATGATTTTTTTATAAATCAATAAATTATCAGCTCCCATCAATTCAGCCATTTGAATTTGTGAATTTATTTTTGCTAATGCTTGCAACCAACCCCAACGATAAACCGTACTGAAAATCAAATACGCAAAACCAACTGTCCATTTCAACATCGGATCGATCGCAAAAGGAAACGGCATCAACAACAAGGCCAAACCCAACAATGACGTGCTTGGCGAAGCCATTCCAGAAATCCATTTTTGTAAAATATAATTGGGAGCTCCCCACGCTGATAACAAAAGCAAAAATAAAACTACAAAGCCCACCGACAATGCCAAAAATAAACTGCTCGGAATTAACGACAAAGCCTCGGTTATCAATCCAGAAATATTCATCAACTGATCAAAACCAGAAAAACTTTGCCATAAAAAATATCCTGAAAACAAAAAACAGTAAGACAACAAAATTATGAACGAAAATATCCCACGAAAAAATATCAATTGCGAACGCGGTCGATCTAAACGAGGAGACTGAGTTTTAAATGGATTTAATGTAAATACGAAAATAAACAACAACTGTAACAATGACAACAAAACGGCAGATCCCCATTGGCCAGAAAATCTTATCTTTTCATAAATCAATATTTCTAATGTTGTCGCATTTCCCCCGCCAGCAATCATCGGTACGGAAAAACTTGCAAAACATAATATAAAAACAAAGATAAAGATGGCGAACAGATCTTTAACAATCAAAGGAAAAACTCTGCGCACAAAAAATGATTTTTTAGCACCAAAGACAATAGCTACCTGAGCAAGACTCTCTACTTTTTCCTGATATAGCTGATCCAACATCACAGCTACCAATCCGGCATTCATCAGGGCATGCAACAGGGATACACCAATCAAACCAATGGGAAATGGCTGTACAAAACTCATCACCACCAGAATTAGAAAAAGTGCAGGTAAAAAACTTGGAGCTAAAACCAGAAATTCTGTGACGGCCAATAATTTTTTATTTTCAGGCCACCAAAATCGGCACTGTCCCAAGCCAAAAAATAAAAACAACCCCAGAATAAACGCCAAAAAACTGCTAAAAAAACTTTGCGTGAATGAATTTTTTAAAGCCCACCGAAGCTCTTCCCAATCAAAAGATTGCAAGGCCGCTAGAGACTGAGTCCAATGTCCAAACAATAAAACGTATGGTGATAACAAAAAAACAATAAAGAATAGAAAGATAAATTTTTTATCTGATGAAAACGAAGTCCGCAACGACATCAATCGCCTCGTTTAAGGGCTGCCCACTTTTTCAAAATACGCTCTCGTTCTCCGACCGAAGGGATCACATCGTTACCACTCAATTTATAATTAGGTACTGTAGCAAACAGAGTTCCCTCTTTCACACCGCGAATCGCTGGAAACATATAATTTTTTTCCATGATTACCTTCTGTCCTTCTTTCGACAGAACCATGCGCACAAATTTCTCACCCAACTCACAATTTTTACAAGTCGACGGCACGCCCATGTACTCAAGCTGCATTGGCTGACCTTCGACAAGACTTAAAGCCACCACATCATTGTTTTTATCTTCAATCATCTGATAAATCGGCGACGTCACATAGGAAAAAACCATTTTAACCTGAGCTTTTTGAAACAAACCATAAGCCGTCGACCAGCTTGGCGCATAAGAATGCAATTGTTTATTCAATTGCCGTAAATACTGAAATGCTTTTTCTTCACCACGCAGTTGAATCAACCACAATAAAAACTGCAAACCTGGAGAACTTGTCCGTGGATCTTCAATCACAATCTGTCCACGTAATTCTGGTTGTAATAACTGGTCTAAATTCACTGGTAAATCTTTGAAATCTGGCTTGCGTACAACAAACGACAGCACACTCCAGTCATATGGAATCAAATTACTGCGGCTTAATGTGCCTTTGATTTCGTCTTCAAATTCAGCATCATCTGTTTTGATTTTTTTCCACTCAAGCCCCTGGTGTGCCAGCTCAATATCGAACTGATCAAAACCAAATACCACATCTGCGCCACCAGTACGCCCCTCAGAGCGTAAACGCTGAATCAAGATCATAGAATCTGCACTGTCTTGGTATTCGACTCGGCAATCACAACTTTTTTCAAACTGTTCTTTCAACCAAGGACCAGGTCCCCATTGAGAAATAAAACTGGAAGAAGCAAAAACCTTCACCACAGGTCTGCCATCTTTTCCACCGTCATGTGCTTTTTTAAAATATGTCGCCGCAAATAGACCGGCAAAAACCAAGACTAGGTAAGCTAAAAAATTTTTCACAAGTTACCACCAAATGCCACGACGACGTTTATAAAAATAATAATCCAAGCCAAGGCAGCGTCCAGCACCAACCCATGCCATAATAAAATGGATAGCAATAAAAGTTTTAAATAAGTCCTCTGAGCCATTACCCATCAAGATCAACATATTAAAACTGAGGAATGCCCCCAACAAAGCCATCGGGCGAACAACGTAACCTAACAAATAAGAAAGCGCGATACCAAATTCGATCGCCAAAATAGAAAAAGCAAAAATCTGCCAATGAGGAATCAAAACATTCTCAAGAAAAAAACGATAACCCGCAGGCGCTTGCAAGGTTGGCAAAATATCAGCGACCTGAGCCGCCAAACGTGGACGTGATAAATAATCGCCGCGAAACTTTAACAAGGCTTGCTCTAAATAATAATAACCCAAAAAAATGCGCAAGAAGGCAATGGGTAAAAGATGACCTACGTATTTTACGCTTTCAAAAAATGCTACAAACATAGAATGATTAAACAGTCTTTTCGCAGACAGGTCAAAACACCATCCACTGTTATTTCATTTTTTTGGGACAGTGTTCAAAAAGAAAACAATTCGCACAGTCGGGCTTGCGTGCTTTGCAAACTTTGCGACCGTGAGCAATCAACCAATGTGATAACATGATCCAGTCTTTAGTCTCGACATATTTTTCCAACTCGCGTTCAATAACAACCGCATTGTCAGATTTGGTCCAACCTAGACGATAGGACAGTCTAGACACATGAGTATCAACAACGATCCCGCTGATGATGCCGAAGGCGTTGCCTAATACCACATTGGCGGTCTTGCGACCAACACCTGCCAGCACTACCAGGGCCTCTAAATTTTTTGGAATTTCAGCATCGTGATTCTCGACCAAAGACTGGCAACAGCTTTTGATATTTTTCGCTTTGTTCTTATAAAATCCTGTGGATCGAATCAGCTTTTCAATTTGCAAAACATCCGCCGCCGCCATCGCGCGAGCATCGGGAAAGTGCTTGAATAATTCTGGCGTCACCATATTCACACGCTCATCTGTGCATTGCGCTGACAAAATAGTAGCGATCAGTAATTCATAGGGAGTGGAAAAATTCAAAGCACAATGAGCATCTGGATAATAACGCTTTAACAGAGCAATGACCTCTTGAACTGAAGAAGCCAAATTATTTTTGATATTTTTTTTGGGTGCAGCTAGAGACACTTTTTTTGATTTTGTTGTTTCGATTGAAACTTTCGTCGTTAGCCGGGACTTTGTTGCTGACTTATTATTTGTCGCCAAAGTCACCGATAGCTTCCACTGGACAGCCCTCTAGCGCTTCTTTACAAGCGGTGGCTTCTTCTGGATTTTCTGGTTGTTTTGCAACAAAAGCATGCCCATCTTCTTCGTGCATTTTGAAATTATTTGGCGCCGCTAAAATACAAGCATCACAAGCAATACAACTTTGATCTACAAAGATTTTACCAGCAGCATTTTCTTTCCATTTTTGACCCAGATCAGCCATTTTGTATCTCCTCTAGAAGGCCGAACTCTATACGTTTTTTAAGTTGATGTCTAGCAGGGACGAAAATCCAGTCCGGATTATTCACCTCAGACGAATCTGGCCTCAGACCAAAGCCAAAACTGAGGCAAAATATTAGAAGCGAAGCAACGCGATTGTCATGACTTTGTCATGACCCAGGAGGAATTATGGAAGGCCCTCGACAGCCACTTGAAAAAGAATATGCAGAAATTCTTAATTTTTTAAAACAAGAGCTGCGTCCCAATACACAATGGTCTGTTGCCAGTGAATACCCAACAGCATTAAGCCTTTCAAATATTCACAACATTCGCATAATCACTGAAGCACAAAAAGTTTTATCCCATGCAGTGTTAAAACCTTTGATAGTAAAAACTCCACAAATGATGCTCAAGGTTGCTGCAATTGGCAGCGTTGTCACCGATAGCGAACATCGCAATCAAGGTTTGAGTCGACAGATCATCGCCGATTGCCTATTGGAAGCCGAAAGACAAGAGTGCGACATCGCAGTTTTGTGGACTCACCTTTATGAATTTTATTCTAAATTTGGCTTTGAATTAGGCGGCTCAGAAATCTCTTTTGTTATTGAAGAACCCTTTTCAGTTCCCAGCAAGGGCCTTAAAATATTAACCACCGCTCAAGTTTCAACCGAAGCCATCTTGCGTTTATTCAATCAACACTCGGTCAGCTCCGTTCGCAGCAGCGAAGACATTCGCAAATTTTTACAGATTCCACAAAGCAAAATCTACACAGCTTGGGATCAGAAAAACCAATTGGTGGCTTACGCCATCGAAGGCAAAGGAGCCGACCTGACCAACTATATTCACGAATGGGGTGGTTCTGTTTCTGACTTGCTAGAGCTATTTAGTTTTATTCGTAAAGAAAAAAACATGCCATTCACTGTGATCAGTCCACGCCACGCAAGCAATTTCAATAAACGTTTGAGCGAAATTCCAGGAGCGGTCCGCAACGAAGGTTTTCTTGGAATGATTAAAATCACTAGACCTGAAATGCTTTTTCAAAAAATCAAAAGAGTGGCAAGAAATCTTGGTCATATTGATTTTGTTTTAGAAAAAAAAGACAACGAGGTCCACATCGGTTTTGGTCAAGACATTATTGCCATTGCCGATGAAAGAGATTTGGTTCGAATTTTCTTTGGACCACAAACTGAAATTCCTTATTTAAAAGAACAATCAGCAACCAAGCTCAATAGCTTTTTACCACTGCCTCTATGGATTTGGGGATGGGATTCAATATGACAACAAGTAGACTTTTTGCTTTTTTAATTTGGACCAATATTTTTTTTCTAGGTTGCATGAAAAAACCAGATTTAAAACCTGATTACGGCCCCGAGGTCGCAATTAATCAGATCCAAAACGCCGTCAGCGAAAGTTCCTTCAGCGATCCAACTTTGATTTATAAAGATCAATACGTTTCTCTGGACCAAATTCAAGTCATCGACACACAAATGCCAATGACTGTTTATCAGCGTCTAGATCAAGTCACCAATCGTTTAGAGGACTCGAGTTATTATTATTTATCTTTTCATGTGCATCAAAACGAATTGGAAAGTGGTGGTACTTTTAAAGAATCGCAACAAGATTATAACAATCTCGTGTTAGCAAAACCTGAGAACTCACAAACTCAAACTGTTGAAATCAACAAAGCACCAGTTGCTAGCGAAGCCATCACTAAATCTGAAGCTCATATTTCCGGTCTAATTTCTGGCCTAAACAATGACCAAGTTGTTACCAAACAAATCTATCAACCAGCCTCTGTTAAAGCGATAAAAAAAATGGACAACAGCTCTACAGTCAGAATTACCTATCACAATCTTTCAAAAACAACGGCAACCATTCCCGTGCCCAGCATTGTCAGACAAAAACCAAACTGTGGCGGAGTCAAAGAATGCGACAAAGGCTTGCGGTTATACATTGTCTCCTTTGATCGAGTGGTTTGGAATGCCGATGATCACGGTATTAAAACCAATTATCGTTTTACCTATAGCCCCGATATTCCGACCTATGTTCACGACTGGGATGACATGGGTGGCCTTTATTTTACCAATCAATATGAAACCTGTATGCAGACTTGGCTAGAGGTGACGCAACAAAGTCAAACGCAGGTTGTACCAGTCCGTCAATGCATCGGCGTCAGCGATTTTAAATTTGGAACTGTAACGCCCCCGTGATAATAATCACGGAATGACGACATCAAAAAAAGTATCAAAACAAAAAAAAGTAGCGGTGGTTTTATCAGGCTGTGGCAATAAAGACGGCAGCGAAATCACCGAAGCCGTAAGCCTGATCATTGCTCTTGCACAACACCGAGCCGACGTTCATTTTTTTGCTCCCAACATAGAGGTCTCGGTTAAAAATTTTTTAACTGGCGAAACCATGACCGACAAACGTAATATCATGCTTGAATCTGCCCGCATCACTCGCAGTCAGATTCAAGATTTGAATTTATTAAATGCAGAAAATTTTGATGCCTTGGTTTTCCCAGGGGGGTTTGGCGCAGCATTGCATCTTTGCAATTGGGGCGAAGCAGAAATTAAAGATAAAGCAAAATGCAAACTGCTGCCGGCCATCGAAAAAAATATTTTAGACTTTTACAATCAAAGCAAACCCATCGGTGCAATCTGCATTGCGCCGGTTTTGTTGGCTCGTGCGTTGGGTGATAAAAACATAACCCTGACTGTTGGCGATGATGCGACGACTATTGCTGAAATTGAAAAAACTGGGGCTATCCACGAAATCTGCCCAGTAACTGATTACATCACCGATCGCGAACACAAGGTGATCACCACTCCGGCTTATATGTACGACGCCGATGCTCACCAAGTTTTCACCGGCATTTCTGGGCTGGTCAAAGAGCTAATTGAAATGGCATAATTATCTTAAGACTGATCTCATCCCCGATTGCAGGCTTGCTTTCGGTTGAGATCCTTATCACAAGGAGTGTGTGGGATGAAAAAGAAAGTTGTCATTCTTTTCGGTGGTAAATCGGCAGAACATGAAATCTCTGTGCTTTCTGCTCGCAACGTAGCCAGCGCTCTGGATAAAAATTTATTTGAATTAAAATTGGTGGGCATCAGTCGCGAAGGCAGCTGGTATGAATTCGCCGATACATCGATTTTTGATCAAATCAAATTTCTTTCTGACAAAAACCTGCCGGCATCTGCACAACCAACTGCATTTATCTGTAGCCATGGCCAACCGCATTTATACTCTCTAAAAACTCAAAAATCTGAACAAGTCGATGTCGCCTTTCCAGTTTTACATGGAACTTTTGGCGAGGACGGTTGCATCCAAGGTTTATTTAAAATGATGAATTTACCATTTGTTGGTTGCGGAGTTTTAGGTTCTGCCGTGGGCATGGACAAAGAGGTCATGAAACGTTTGTTGATCGAAGCCAACATCCCGTCGGCTCGTTATAAATTGGTTGAATCCCATGCCCCCCTGTCTTTTGATGAATTACAAAAAGATTTGGGTCTGCCATTTTTTATCAAACCAGCCAATGCGGGATCATCTGTCGGCGTCCATAAAATCAAAAGCCGCGAAGATTATGCAACCAAAATCAAAGACGCCTTTATGTACGATCACAAAGTTTTAGCTGAAGAATTCATCCAAGGACGAGAAATTGAATGTTCGGTCATGGGTTTGAATCACGATCCCAAAGCTTCGATCGCTGGCGAGGTCATCCCACAACATGAATTCTATTCTTACGAAGCTAAATATTTGGATGAAAATGGCGCCGCTTTAAAAATACCAGCTGAATTGTCCGAGGTAGAATTATCTGCGGTGCAAACTTTGGCGAAAAAAACCTTTCGTGTTTTGCAATGTGATGGTTTAACCCGGGTTGATTTCTTTTTAAAAGCCGATGGCAAAGCCATGATCAACGAGGTCAACACCATCCCAGGATTTACCAAAATCAGTATGTACCCAAAAATGTGGGAAGCCAGCGGGCTCAAGTATTCGCAACTGATCACAGATCTAATCAATCTAGGTTTGCAAAAATACGAACGAGATCAACAGCTAGTTACCAATTACGATAAGCTGCAGAAATAAATCCCTGAGGACGTGGCCCAGATAAATCAAAAAAAATAACAATTCTTTTTTCACCAATGACTAAGCATCTTTATCCAGAATGACCATTATAATAGTCATAATTATATACTATGACTATTATAATGGTCATTTCTTATTGATTTTTAAAAAATACTACCGATAATTATTGTATGAAGAAAAAGAAAGAAAGAACATACTCTAGACACACAAAGGATGCCGCCATCTTACTGGGCAAACATATTCAGCTTGGCCGCAAAGAGCGTGCGCAAACCGAGATGGACTTGGCTGAGCGAGCAGATATTTCACGTGCAACTTTACAAAAAATTGAAAAAGGAGATCCCAAGTGCGAGCTTGGATTGTATTTTGAAGTAGCAACCATAGTTGGCGTACCTCTGTTTGGTATGGATTCAACAACTTCGTTTGTTATGAGTATTGATCGTGCTAATGACAAGCTTTCGTTGCTTCCAAAAAGTATTCACAAAAAGAAAAAGGTTGTAGACGATGCCTTCTAAATCCAAAACCTACACCGAGGCCTATGTTTGGATTTGGCTACCCAACGAAGTCCAACCTGTCGTCGCTGGAAAGCTCACTCAAGAGGGCCAGTTTTTAATCTTCAATTATGGTCAAAGCTATTTAGAGCGTAAAAATAAAATCTCAATTTACGAATCAGAGCTTCCACTCAAACAAGGTGTTCTACCATTGCTTAACAATTTAAATATGCCTGGCTGTATTCGTGATGGCTCGCCAGATGCATGGGGCAGAAGAGTCTTAATAAATAAAAAATATGGAGTTCATAACTACTCAATAGATCCATATCAACTGGATGAACTGACCTTCTTATTAGAGTCTGGATCTGATCGTATTGGCGCGCTGGATTTTCAGATCTCACCAACGGAATATCAACCACGCCTTGGGCAAAACGCAGAACTTAAAGAGCTCATTGAGTCTGCTGAACGAGTAGAAAAAGGCATTCCGTTGACGCAGGCCTTGGATCAGGCCTTATTTCATGGAAGCGCCATCGGCGGCGCCCGGCCCAAATCTTTGATTGAAGACTCAAAAAAAAATAAAAAATATATTGCGAAATTTTCCTCAACTTCTGACTTGTACAGCGTCATTAAAGCCGAGTTTATTGCCATGCGATTGGCAAAACTTGCAGGTCTTGATGTTGCCAATGTTTTACTTAAAAAATCTTCTAAAAAAGATGTGTTATTAATTGAAAGATTTGATCGCATTTATTCTCCCGAAGGCTGGCAACGCAAAAACATGGTTTCAGCACTGACTATTTTGGGATTTGATGAAATGGAGGCCAGGTATGCAAGCTATGAAATTCTGGCTGAAACCATTAGACATAAATTTTATAATGCCTCTAAAACTTTACATGAATTATTTAAGCGCTTAGTCGTTAATATTTTAGTTGGTAACAATGATGACCACGCAAGAAACCATGCAGCTTTTTGGGACGGGAAAATGTTAGAACTGACGCCTGCCTACGACATTTGCCCTCAGCCGCGTACCGGTGGCATCGCCTCACAGGCAATGTTTATTCACGGGAACACGAATTCAAGCCAGCTGAGAGAGTGTATCGCAGCAGCTTCTCAATTTCAGCTATCAAGACAAGATGCCATTTTAATTATCGAAGATATAGCCAAAGCAATAGTTAAAAACTGGAAAGTTGTATGTGATGAAGCGGAGTTATCAACTGTTGATAAAAATCTCTTTCAAGCAAATCAGTTTTTCAACCCTTTTGCCTTTGAAAATCTTGATGATGACAGCAAGCATTTAGAGAAAATAAATAAAAAGTTTAAATCTAAGTAGCAATCTAACTAGCACCGCCAACCCAGACCTTGGCCTGTGTCCGAGAATTGCATTGATATCCTTTTGTAAGCACAAAAGGGTGGGATTCATGGAATTAGGAAAAGTTCAGTATTTTGAAAAAGTCGAAAATAAAATTCACAAAGATTTTATTCAATCACACAACAACTGCATCTTGTGTTCAAGTGTTCTTGAACTACGACATGTACGCAACGAATCAGGCAACGAAATTCGCGAAGAAGCGCATTGTCCACAATGCGATCTCAGAACACGTGCCAAAAATTATACACTCAATTAAAAAAGTGTCAGAAAATCGACAATTGTTGGCGTCAGTGTCAAAGCACTGACGTTTTAAGAAGATATTCTTGTAAAAATGCGATCGGCACCTTGTCGAAAATAATCTGATTGCCCTCTTGGTGGCAATAAATCAAACAAGGCAATTTAGTTTTAAACACCTTCTTAACCTCAGGCAGTTGATCTAGGTTTTGAGAACGCCCAGGCGCGCTGACTTTTGCTTCAATAAAAATTGGATCGTGTTGAGCACCGCGCTCGATTAAAAAATCAATTTCCTCGCCTGCGCGCGATCTCCAGTGATAAATACGCCAGCCCAATTGAAAATTTAAATTCATTTTATACAATTCAGAAAATACTAAATTCTCAAACAAATGCCCTTGTTGTGGTGAAGTCATTATGGGATCTGCCGACGTCCACCCCTGCAACCGACAAGCGAGACCTGTATCATTAAAGTATATTTTTGGAGATTTGATAAGCCTTGAAGAAAGATTTGAAGAATACGGAGCTACCAAAGAAATAATATGCATTTGCTCTAGAACCGAAACCCAATCCTTAATTGTTTTAGAGTCCACACCAACATCTTTACCAAGGCTGGAGTACTCTACAATTTCACCGACCCTGCCAGCCAAAAGTCTTGCAAATTTCAAAAACTCAGCTCGTTTTTGAATTCCCGCAGCAAGAACAATGTCTTTCTCAATGTAGCTATTAATATAATCATCAAGAAATTTCTTTGGATCTTTGTCAGGATTTGCATGCAGCTCTGGCCAGCCGCCGATATACAAAATATCCTGTATCGATTTTTTCTTAGCGGCTAATATCTCACTGACGCTCAGGGTATTCATATCAAAGAAACTGGCTCGTCCAGCCAGACTTTCTTTAATATTTTTATCCATTAAAATTTGGTTAGAGCCAGTGATTCTTAAAATAGTCTGTGCTTTGAAATTATCCTCAGCAAGACCTCGTCTTTTAAGTAGATCTACTTTACGTTTTAACGAAGGAAAAAGTTCTGGCGCATACTGAGCTTCATCGATAAATAATTTCTCTGTACCAAACTGACTTAAAAATAATTCCGGGTCTCGCTGAGCCAGCTCACGAAGAGCGGGATCATCCAAAGAGACCTCTTTAAAACCCGCTCCTAGATGAAGAATCAGGCTTGATTTTCCACATTGCCTAGGCCCTCTGAAAACCTGAACTGGGTCATTATTTTTCTCTACAATATTTGAAATATCTCTTTTAATCCACATATTTGTCAATAATGGATTCTAAATCCATATTTGTCAATTGATTAATAATCACTGAACACCGTTTAACACCCAGGGCAGCGACGGCAGTTTCGCTCACGCCCAGTGCGTCTGCGAAATTTTGTCCTTTTTTTAAGAGAAAATAATTTTTGATATTCTGAATCGGTAAAAATTTGCTCGCAGTAACTACTTGATAAAATTGTTGGATGGCTTTTAGAGTGGTCAGCTTAGTCTGAAAAAGAATTATTATGTCAAATAGCTTGTAAATTCATGTATATACAAATGTAGATAAATGTAATACAAATATACTACGAATTGTGGTAGGATTAGAGGTGAGACATCATGAGATTAGCAACATTAGAACACGATGGGCTGGATTGGGACGAGGGAAACTCAGCAAAAATTGAGACTAGAGTTTCGTTAGAGGTCATTGAAGACTTTTTTAAGCAGGAGCTTTTGATCAAAGAAGACCAGAGACATTCTTTTAGCGAGGAAAGGTTTTTGGCAATGGGCTACACGAAAGACCCAAAGAGGTGTTTGTTTGTGGCTTATACAATTAGAACAAAGGGTACTGAGAAGTTAATTCGTCCAATTAGTGCCAGATTTACTCATAAAAAAGAGAAAGAAGCTTATGAAACAGAAATTAAAAAACTCAAAAAAAATGGCTAAGGCTAACGACATTGATGATCCATTGGCAGGAGACCTTAGCGATTTTATAGCTGAGGGTGGTTGGCAGTCTGTGAAGTTTGAGCTTAGAGAGAAAAAAGACAAAGTGTTGTCAGTAAGACTGAGTGAAAAGCTTTTAACTGAGCTAAAAAAACAAGCCCACAAGGCTGGACTGGATACTCAAAAATTCGTGCGAATTATCCTTGAAAGTACTATTAGAAAAAAAGCTGGTTAATAAGCCCTAACACCAAGGGCGGCGACGGCAGTTTCGCTCACGCCCAGTGCGTCTGCGAAATTTTGTCCTTTTTTAAGAGAAAAAAGCTTTTGATATTCAGCATCGGTAAATATCTGCTCGGATTCGGCTTGATATTGCAGCATTATTTCTGACAGTTCTTTTAAAAAGATTTCCTGAGTGACTATTCCATTTTCAAAATCTCGATCAATGTTTTCTTTGCGCAAAAGAGTATTTTCTAAAGATTTTAAAAACTGATTTTTCTTTGGATGATCAGCGCCTAGAACAGCGTCAAAATCCAAAGAGTTTTGCTCTAAAATAAGTTCTGCAGAGCTATGTTCCGTTTCATTTTTTGCATCGTAATCAACATATAATTTATTTATTTTATCCATAAATCCAGCAAAGATGTCATTGCTAGACAAGGACATCTGATCATTAGAGTCAGCAGACTGAGAAATTGAATCCAAAGCCTCAGCTGAAGCAGTATCTGTTTGATGAACTTGTTGATTGTTTTGTTCAATTTTAACGATTTGTTTTTCGTCATTAGCAGAGGAGATCGTACGAATTTGTTCCGTACGTTTTGCGCCGCTAAACATTTGAAAAATCAAATAAGCAGTCAGGGCAACACATACAACAATTATTTTTTTCATACAATCTTCTCTCCGTTAAAATTTAAATACATTATAAATAGTCAGATAGATTGTTACTAACGACGAAAACGGATATGGCGAATACGCTTAACAATTTTCGAGTATACGTTAGTTACTTGAGCCTTTGAAGCTAGCACTGCAGCCGGCGTACGGGCTTGGGCTTGAGCTTGAGCCTGTGCTTCTGCTTGTTTGATATATGCACAATTTCTTTGTGCTTGCTCTGTGCAGTTTACGAATGAGCCT
>CAZMVK010000019.1:21978-27720 GCA_964569545.1 uncultured Bdellovibrio sp. | reverse complement strand
TATTGATCCCAACATTTTTACCAAGCTTATCAGCTCGATTCAAGCCTAAGATCCAATGAACTGAGCTCATCGGAATTTTCCAATCATGTTTTTTCAAAACACCCAACAAATATACAAAACGATCCATACGTTCTTCTCGTTGCAAAAACTGTTGCAACTCTTCTTTTGATAAGGCGGAGCCTGAATTCAGATTCTTCTGCAGTCGAGCAAGCAGTTTCTGCAAATCTTTTTCGTTACGTACGGTTTCTAACAAAATCACAATATCAAAGGCTAATTGTCTTTCTTTGTCAGTGATTGGTAAAGCTTGACCAAAATCTAAGACTGTCACTAAACCTGTTTTCAAATCTTTGCTATCAATTAATATTTGACCATCGTGAATGTCGGGATTAGCCATCAACTCAAACTGTCGCAATGATGGATGCGTTCCCAATAACAAATCCAACTCCCAACGTAGAAATCGACTCATCACATCTTTGTAAATTTTCGGATGAACATCCCGCCAATGTCGTGCCGTTTGCCCAGGCGCTTTTTCCATACGAACAGCGCCTGCATCTAAAGAATATGGTTGTACCGACTGAAATTGCCAAGGCCCTGATTTGAATCGGTACAAGCCAACGGCTTCAGCCTGTCGGTCATAGGCATTTTTTTTATTGAATTCCAAAGTTACTGAATCTTGAATAACATCCAATAGACCTAATAAATAATCATATTTTTTACTGTGATATGGATCGCGGCTAATGAATTCAAAAATAAATTTTTTCAACATTCGAAAATCATCTTTTGACGAGGTTTCGATATCCGCACGTAAAACAGAGATGACCTCAATTTTTTGCGTTGTTTTATTAAAAATTTCAACAGCAATATTCACACTGCCTGTTCCCAAAACTCGCAGCACTTGATGTTGACGATTCCAAGCATCACCATAACGACTTTGCAATAAACGCACTGCTTGCAAATAAGATAATGGCATTGCTGAATCTTGCAATTGACTTAAGGACTCTTGAAACTCTTTAAACTCACCAGTGAAAGCTAAATATTGTCCAAGCTTGATTCCGGCTGCACCAAAGGCTTCAAAAGATGCCTTGATAATTTCACCCTCGGATAATTTCTTTCCATCTTTCGCCGTTTGCGCCAAGATATAGGCAACAGGCATGGATTTAAAATTTCCTTGCGAATACAATAAAGATTCAAAAAGCTCAATAGCTATAGTTTTATTTTTAGACGAAATATCTTTAAATAAATGATCAACAAATGCATTACGTCCCTCAATCCTTTCAAGAGGAGAATTCGGTCCAGCTAAAAGACTATTAATAGTAAAAATCTTAGACATCTGATCCTGTCGCGAAAGAGTGATTCGAGCCCCGCGCAATAGATCTGTGATAGGCTCTCCCGCATCAGCCTCAACCTTGTAAATAAATTGAGGAATTTTTTCTGATCGCGACATAAGATATTCGATCAGCTCAATCAATTCCGCAACGGGAGCATTTTGCCCTAATGCCGAGAAAGCACTGAGGCCGCGTACATGACTAGCAAATTGTGATGTAGATTTTGTATTGATTTTAAAATCATCCTCAGGAAATATTTTTTGTAACTGACTGGGCTGAGTATGTGTGAGCGTCGCAATCTGCTCGCGTAAATCATCGAAAATCTGCGGATCAGACAGTTGTAACAAATTTTCCGAATCAATATCACTTAAAATCTTAGCTATTATATTTGTATTTTTAGAACCGTTCAGTCGACGTTGAAACTCCTCGACTATAATTGGCAGTATTTCATTAGCTGATAACAATGCTTGCAATGATTTTTCACGCAGTAACTGATAGGCATAATGCGAATTGGCTTTTGACATCTTGAAAAATTCTCTTTGCAATTGTTGTTTGATTTCTGGATTCGAATCAAACACCGTGGGATTTCGTGTGTAGATTTCACCTAAAAGATGAACCCATCTATTCAAATCCTTGTACCGTGGAGAAACTGCAGAAAACAAACGCAACAACCCACTCGCCGCCTCGGTAGACAATCTAATTTTGATATATGCAACCTCATCAAGCCCCATTTCAGCAAGCACGCTGATCTCATATCGACGTTTTTCTTCTTGCACAAGTTTCAAAACAACTTGTTCTACGATGTTAGTTGGTAGCTGAATTTGAGTGACTTTACTTGCGTTAAATACATTCCAATAAATCAACCAACCTTTAATTATATCAATTCGTGCGATGCTTAAACTTACCAAATCACCACGCAGTTTTGCATAACGGTCCCAAGCTTCTCCTTTTGCGTAGAATAACTCCTGTATTTCATTTGATGTTTTTTGGGGATTTTGTTTACGCAAAGTTTCAATTGCGCGCATGGAATCTTTGAATTTATCTGATGACTGCAGTTGTTTTTCAGCATTTAACAACCCCTGTGGGGTTGTTAAAATATTTTGCACAAAGATTTGTGCTGTTAACCCACTTAATGCCATTTTAACTTGCGTAGCGGCCTCACTGTTAACGATTGAGTTTTTCAAATCAGGCGCATTATTTATTGCGGCGAAAAAAGTAAGAATGTTAACTCTTTCCAGAAAAGACAGTGACCCTGAGGTTACTCGCTTAAACTGTTTATCTTTATCAATACCAAAACTAATATCTGTATTATAATCAATTTTAAGCGACTGATCAGCGATAACAACCAATGCTTTGGTAAAAGCCAAAGATTCCTCACGATTGAACGGAATCTGTTTCATCGAACTAGTTACAAATTCAACTTTATGAAAATCAATTCTTTTATTTAGACTAGCTTGTTCGATTATTGTTGAGATTATTTTAGGACGAAACTCACGCACCCAACTATGTACCCAAGCAACAAATTGAGTCCTAATATAATTATTTTTTCTACTTAAACTAAGTTTTCTTAAAACAGCGACAAATGCACTGGGATTATTAATAAAATATTCTTTTAATAATTCACGATATTCATTTCGAACTAAGTATTGATCAACATAATCACCAATTGTTTTTCCAAACGCTGACAGCTTGAATACATCCGATGCTTTTCGAAAACCACTTGTGCTTGCAATCGATAGAAATACATCCAGATTGAAATGACCGTCGGCAAAAACAAACTTGTCTAATAAACCATACAGAAACTGTTTGCCTATAGACGTACTGGCTATACTGTCCATGGCTAATATTTTATTCCGTTCACAAATCGAGTAAAACTCCCACCATATTGATTTTGAGATGGTCACCTGATCTGCGCCATGTTCAAGACTGCGTTTGCGAATAGCCGAAATCATATGCTCAAACAAATCCTGCGCTGACCATCCTTGCTTCAATGACTTTAAAATAGGCAAAACCAAAGCTTTACGAATTGATTGCGTTTGTATCCAATGCGAACGATCAACACTTTCATTAATGGCGTTATCATAATGCATTTTTGCAAACAATAAATTTGCCTCTGATTCGTAAAATCTAAACAAATCCCAATAGGCGTTTCCTTTTTCTTGTACAGAAAGATCAGACTGTTCGATCTTATCTTTAACAAAAGAAATTGCACGAACTACCAGTCTCAGATCATGATCTTTTTCTAATGGAAATTTTTCTTGATGCAACTCCATCGGAACAATCTCATCTGCTGAAGCTAGTATTGCGATTTTTTGACTGATAACTTTTTCCCACAATGTTTTAGCTTCATCCATTGTTTCTTTTTCAGTCGCAACCTCAATATCGATTTTTTTTGGCGCACGATATTTAACTTTACTGACATCCAACAATGAACTTTCATCTCGAGGCACAGCCAAAGGACTTGTTCGATTTAAATATTTAATGTTTGATTGCGCCATGGACAAACGCAATCCTTCTGAGTGATGTGTCGATGTAATATGAGATAAAGCTTCGCCGACCGCATTATCATTTGTTCGTTCTGTTGGTGGGAATATCACATTCAAAGCTCTTGGAACGGCTTCTAAATTATATTTACCTAACATCATCTGAATGCTTAGGTAATCGACGACAGATTCATGCTGTTGCGAACTCCACCAATGTTTAAGCAATCGATTACGAGTATCCGGATCGTGAGGCATTTTTTGTTTACCATTCTCATCAATCGGAAGATTCAAACCATCGACATGGCCTTCAAATAAATGCGACAATTCGTGACCCAAAACAAAACTCAGCTCGTCCACAGTCTTTAGCCTATTTAAAAGACCTAGGGTGATACCAACTTCATAAACAGGTTTACGTAAATCAATACCAGGATAAAGCAAAGTTAAAACCGAAGGTGACGACAATTCCAGTTTTTTAGGTGGCCACACAACACGCGAAACAAAGGCATTCATTTGCGGAGCCGAATAGATATGCAGAACCAATTGTTTATTTTCTGCCCGCAACCGATCCCCTGCCAAGTTTTGAACAACCTGAGAGATCACACCTGTCATATTAAGCATTGGCTTATTAGACAAGTGACTGGGTGGAGCATTGAGAATAACCCCACCAGAAGAAATATAACGCGAATTCCATGCCCTTAATTCTTTTTTCTGAGAGTCCGTCAAACGTTGTGGTTTATCGATAGGAGTCAGAACCTGAGCTTGAGCATGCACAGCCCAACCGCAAAATGCGACCAAGTGTACAACTGTTAAACAGCGCACACGCTTTAAAATACAGCTCAATCGATTGTTTTTCATCCAAGCAATTAGTAAGCAAGGGACATACCCTAAATGAATCAATTCTGCATTTTTTGTAAAACCTGAAATGCCTTTTCCACCCTCTGATTTTCCCCATGGGGGATCTCACTTTTCAGCTGTGGCCCCAGCGTGCCAAAATATATATCATTAGCTAAATTGTGTTTTATCATCTGCATTTTATTTGTATCGTAAAACAATGGCTTCAACTCAATTCTTAAGTTTAAATAGGCTTCATGAGTTAAATAAAATAACAATACCTCAAGATCTTTTCGCAACTGTAAATCACTGACATTTTCTATTTGATTTAAAATATTTTTTACAAAAAGCAAATCCTCTTTTTGAATTTTCTCAATTGCAATTGCATCAAGTTTCTGATTTTGCCAATTACGATAATCACTGGCCAATTCTCGCGATGCATGGATTAAATCATGACGAGCAAAAAAACTTGCTGTTTGATTTTCAATAGCATCAAAGGCATTCAAATCACTGTTTGAGATTCCAACCAACGAATATCCAGCCGCCCGTGCTCTGACGAAATCCAATCGGCTGGGATTTTCAAAAGTGAATATGTATTTTCCATAATATCGAAAATGAAATTCTTGATAACCATGGCTTTCATACATAAAGGCACTGACAAATTCAGCAATACTGGTTTCAATTTGTGGTAAATTATTACTATTTCTTCTGCGAGCATCCACCAAATGAGTATAAGTAAGAAACAGCTCCGTCACCTGACGTTGCGGATAATTATTTTTTTGCACAAAATTAGCCAGCTTCAAAGCCCTTTGAAATAATGGTCGCAGCTGCTCCAAACGATCCTGAGAATACATACCAGCCAAAGTTGCTAATTCCTTTTTTAAGCGAGCAACGCTGTTCGTGTTTTCAGGCACACTGGCTCCTGAAACATCACGCACCCACTGTGGAGTTTCATCAATCATGGCTTTTTTTAGAATATCGCGAACCGTTGTTGTCGTTGCATTTTTAAAGAACTGTCTTTGTGTCGATAAATTTGACAGTGAATAAATATAAATAGTGGGTAAATTAAATGAATAGATCTTTGACCATACTAGGTTTCCATT
>CAZMVK010000019.1:6825-21968 GCA_964569545.1 uncultured Bdellovibrio sp. | reverse complement strand
TCACAGGTGCTCGCCGCAAAACTGCGCGAGGAGAATATAAACACTAATAGAAATGACAACCTGGCAAAATCGGCCATAGGCAATGAGCTTGAGCAAATTGCATACCGGCTAATTAGTCTTGCCCGTTGGGTTCGCTCCATGCGCAGGGCCTAGAAAAACCAGCTCATTTTTACTCTTTGCGCAAATAAAAGGCTCGATCAACCATAAAAATATCTCTTTTGAAATTTCTATTCAAATCACCAATAACATCTGATAATCCAAAACAATGAATATTCCATTGAATAAATATAAATTCCTCATCTTTGATGTTGATGAAACTCTGCTTGATTTTCGCAAATCTGAACACTGGGCATTCCATCAAACATTGAACTCTCATGGTATTTTAGAAAACCACGCTCAACTGTTTAAAAGCTATCGACAGATCAGCACGGCACTGTGGGATCAGTTAGAAAAAAATTTGATTTCTAAAGATAAATTAAAAGTTCATCGCTATGAACTTTTGTTGCAAGAACACAGTTTGGATGAACACAATCCCGAATCTTTGAGCGAACAATATCTGCACAATTTAACAGAAAAGGTATTTCTTATCGATCAGGCTCTTGAGGTTTGTAAGCATCTTGCCCAAACTCATACTTTGGGAATTATTACCAATGGCATTGAGTCTGTTCAAAAATCACGATTACAGACATCCGGGTTGATGCCGTATTTCAGCGATGTGGTCGTATCAGAACAATGCGGATTTGCCAAACCTGATCCACGAATTTTTCAATATACATTAAATAAAAATGGATTCACTCCACAAGAGACTTTGATGATTGGTGACAAACTGGAAGCTGATATTTTAGGTGCAAACAATGTCCACATGGACAGCTGCTGGGTGAATCTAAACGGAGCACATAAAAACATATCTGATATCCGCACTCAATTTGAAATCAGCCATCTCAAACAATTGATCGATCCTTAGCGAACAGGCACTTGCCAAACTCTTCCGCCCGTTTTGCTCTGATTCAATTCTAGAGTTTATCCCATTTATAGCCAGAACAGCATTTCGATGATTTCTTTAAAACACCCTCCTTCAATAAAACTTTTTTATTACTCTCGATAAGCTGTTTCCATGCCATAGGCGATTTATCTTTGATCAGATGAAAAATTTTATGTTTGAGAAATATTTTACAAATATTTGCCGGCAAAATATCTTTAAATAACTCGACCAGAGAGTTTTCAGCATCGAACTCGAGTTCAGCCACAGATTTGGTTTTGTGGATAGATATTTTTCTTTTGTTTAAAGACTCGGCAACTGTTTTTTTTCTCATTAGCCCCCTCCGAATACAACACTTCAAACTATTAATTCATTTTGCGCCATTATTTTATTGTCAATTAATCAACGATGTGTTGATTAATTGACAATGGAACGATCTATTTACGAATACAAAGACTATACTGTTTATTTAAAAACCGTGATCCAGCACAACAAGAACGTTCGTGGCTATCAAAATAAAATGGCAGAGTCGCTGGGCATTCACAGCTCCTATATCACAAGAACTCTCAGTGGCGTTGTTCATCTGACTCCGGATCACGCGGCCAATTTGGCTGATTTTTTAAACCTAGACGAAGAACAAACCAGTTTTCTTTTGCTCTTGGTACAAATGCAAAGAGCAGGAACCAAGGCCTTAAAAAATATCTTACAAAAACAACTGGATACTCTTCGAAAAAAACACATGTTCACACATATCGATATGCAAGATACCAGTGAGGCCCTCAAGAACATCCCAAATTCTGCGACAACAACTTTTTATGCATTTTGGCATCACTTTGCTATTCATATGTTACTTATGAATCCTAAAAACCAATCCGTTTCTGTAATAGCTAATAGACTCAACATATCAGAATCCACTGTGCATCAATCGATCAAACTGTTACACGAATTGGATGTTATCGAGAGAAAAGGCAATCACTGGCAGGTCAAAGCACGCAACGTTTTCTGGGACAGTCGTGAAAATGAATCCATTCGAAATTTCCTAAGACAGACTCATAGTTATTGGCGGCAACGATTTGCCTTACAAGTTCACCACCCAAGAGAAGAAGATTATAAACAACTGATTCTTTTATCTATAGGCGAAAAAGATTTTCCACGCATCAAAGAGGAACTAAACAAAGCGGCCAATAAAATCCGTGAAATTGCGGTCAATGCACCTGACGAAGATGTTTTTGTTATTGGCATGGATGCAATCAGGCTTTAATATAAAAGCGCGTGACCAAAACTTTACAGCGCTTAACCAAGAGGTTCTTTTGCGGCGAACTGGAAAAAACAACAGTGATAAAATATTTTTAGAAAAACTTGGAGAATCTGTTCAACAAGAAATTCTTAATCAGGGCTACAAATCGGCCTATGATTTTTGGCAAAAAAAAGCCCAAGGACATTTATCTAAAACAACTCTGACCTATCTTATCAGAGGGCACATCGACCCTAAGGTGACAACCTTAGGGGCTCTGGCAAGATTGCTTGGTGTCGACATCCGAGAGCTACTGAAAGCTGCGACAAGTGAGCCCACGAGCTCGACGAAGAAGAAAAAATCCGCCCATCAAAAAACTAAACGAATTTCGACAATGCTTTCGTAATTTTCGCGAAAACATCATCCCATTGACCGAATTTATCCTGACGAAATAAACGCACTGATTGATACCAAGGAGAGGTCTCGCCAGGTAATGCCCAAATATAATAAGGCAATACTGGAACCAACACCCAGGTCGGTTTACCCATTGCTGCACTGGCATGAGCGATACTGGTACATGAGGTGATCACCAAATCTAAATTTTCTATAATCGCCAGCGTATCTTCCCACGTTTGTATATCCAACTTGGTTTCTTCTTTTTGCAAATTCACCCAAGGTCGATCCCCCACACATTGAATCAAACCCTCTGGTGGAAAACGACGAAATTGTTCGTGTTCAAATTCTGGATTGCCATAAAATTTCAAACCGATTCTTGGACCATTGTAATTTACCTGTTTAGTATTAAAATACTCATCCAAAGTATTTTTCCATTTCGCAGCCGCAGTCGGCTCGGCAGAAAAATATTTTTCACCAGTCAGGCGATGATAACTGTATTCCAAAACACGGGCAGCACTCATTGCCGGCACCCAGTAATCATGGTGCACATCAGGTGCGGCCTTATGACCAACAACAGCTGAAACACCAGGGACTCGTGAAAAAACACTTTTCAAACTGGGATCACAGGTCACGGTGACCTTGGCTCCGCGATCAGCAAAATCTTTGGCGAAACGAATATTAATCATTTCATCGCCAAGTCCACCTTCAGAACACATCAATAAATATTTTCCGCGCAGATCTTGATTACGATAAATTGGTTTGTCTGTTGGTAATGGTTTGTCACCAAACACATTTTCCCAACGGCCAGCATCCAATTTCTGCAAACCTGTAAACAAATCCCCGCGCATCATCTCATACCATGCGGAATTAAAAGCCGCACGATTGCATCCAGGAGCCATCTGTTTAAGCTCTAAAGCAATCTGCCAACCACGTTCAAAATCACCACGCAATCCAGCCGCGACTTGTTCATTAAGCAGATCCCCATGACGTCGGCGCAATTCGAAATCAAACATGCGCTTCACCATTTAATTTATTATTTATTTTTGCAACGACACTGTCCCAATCACCTGAAGAATTTTGTTTAAAAATTTCAAGCGATGGATACCAAATCGATGAACCCTCGCCAGTCAGCCAACGCCAGCAAGTATCATAACGATTCATCAACCATACCGGCACACCCAAACCACCAGCTACATGACAGATGCTGGTATCAATGGTGATCAATAAATCCATTTGCAATAACAAAGCAGCCGTATCCGCATATGAATTTGTCAAAGGCAAAGGTCTGATCTGTGGAAATTCTAAACGAGCAATTTCGTCGAAACCTTTTTGAAAACAGAAAAAATTTAAATTTTGATTTTGTAAAATCGGCGCCATTTTAGCCAACGGAATTCGGCGACGATTGGATGTTTTTTGATATTCCGGATGTTCACTCCAAGAACCACTCCATACAATGCCGATGCGAGGGGCTTTCGATAAATTCAAGCTTTGCATATAATCAGCTGCGGCTTTCTTCTTTTGCTCCGAAACTTGCAAATAAACACCATTTGAAGGAGCAGAGGTCCCTGATTTTAAATTTTTATTTTCAGAATTTAATTGCTCTGGATTGAGCTGTTCTGGATTGAAATTTAAAACATGAGCTAAACTCATCATCGGCAGATGCGCATCGATTTGCAATTCTTTTAGAATCCCAGGACGAGGAACAAAAATATCCTGACCAAATTGGTTTTTTTGCATTTGAATCATTTGTGAAAACGGATAAATTTCTTTAGCCAATTGCGATTGTTGAAAAAGCTCAACCAATTCATCTTGCACCAACAACACGGGCTCGATACCACGCTCAGCTGCGAACGCAATCAATCGAGAAAATTGCACGGTATCGCCCAAACCTTGCTCTCCCCAAATCAAAACACGTCGACCATGTTTCAGCGTTCCGTCCCACCTTGGATAAGTGGTCATTAAATTTGGAATACAATCTGGCTTGATAAAACGACTCTCAAATAAACGAAAACCATCGGTCCACTGTCCACGACGTAATAGTTGATGTGCTAACAAATCAGCTGCCGCGTGATTTCCAGGGTCAGCTTGCAAAGCCGCCTGACAACATTGTTCACAACGCTCAAAATTGCCTTGCACGCTTTGCAAAATAGCTAAATTCATAAACACATTGCTATCGCGAACCCCACTGTTGATTTGTTTTAACAATACCTGTTCTGAATCTTCATATCGGCCGTCTAGATACATAAAGCCTGCAAGCTGCAGAGCTTCTTGCACTGAAAGCTGTGCTAGAGCTTGATTTTCACCAACTTGTGCTAACGACTTTCCAAAAAAAATTGTAGAGGCTTGTTCATCGACATTTTTCTGATTACCTGAATTTAGACTTTCTTGTTTAAAACCAGCTACTGCATCTAATTCTTGCGATAGATGCTGAACGGACCATTTTTTTACAGCAGAATCTTCGAAACCTGTTTGATTTTTCAATTTGTTCTCCAAGTCCCATTAAAATTTTCTATTATCGAAACAATCAAACTATCGAAAAATATTGAGGTCAATAAATTGGACACTGTTGATTGATTTTTAACACAAAATACAGACGCCGCACGGCACATAAGTATTGGGACATTTTTTGTCCCAATACTTGAAATTGGGACAAAAAATAGCTTATAATACGTTATACATGAGTATTGGGACAAGTATTATCCCAATACTCAACTTGGAGAACAAATGATTTCTAAAAAAACCAATCTTGAAACGCTAGTTTTAAAACTTCTCAAGGAAAAAACAGAGATCAGCGTACACGATGTAGCACTGGCCGCGGGGCTGTCAAAATCAGATGAAAGCGACCGAAAGGCAATTCGCCGAGTGCTCAATGCTCTGACCGATCGTGGAATTCTTCAAGCAAAGGGCGCGGCACGTGCCCGCGCCTATATTTTAATTCCACCACAGACTGATGAAACCTCCAATTTATTCAAAGATATTCCACTAAGCCACGATAGCGAGGCTCTTCTTAAACACGTTTCTAAATCCCTTAAGGCAAGGACTCCAATTGGCTACAATCAGAATTTTTTGCGGGATTATGAACCAAACCAAATATTTTACCTCAGTGAAGCTCATCGTTCAGAACTTTTTAAAATCGGAACAATCGAAAACAAAATTCAACCTGCAGGAACATACGCCCGCAATATCTTAAACAGATTGTTAATTGACCTGTCGTGGAACTCAAGCCGTCTCGAGGGAAACACTTACTCTCTTTTGGAAACGAAACGGTTGATAGAACTTGGTGAAAATGCCACAGGTAAAAACGCTTCCGAAGCGCAAATGATTTTAAATCACAAAGAAGCGATAGAGTATATTATCGAGTCAGCAGAGGAAACGACAATCAGCACTCACCAAGTTTGCAGTATTCACGCACTGCTTTCAGAAAATCTTTTAGGAGACCCAAGTGCTTCTGGTCGTATTCGACAAATTGCGGTTGCAGTTAGCGGCACTACTTACCTGCCGCTTGATAACCCATATACTCTCAACGAGTGCTTTAAACTTTTCATTGAAAAGCTTAATCTGATTAAAGATCCATTTGAAAAGTCTTTTTTTTCCTTGGTGCATCTATCTTATTTACAAGCTTTTGAGGACGTAAACAAACGAACGGCACGCCTCGTTACCAATATTCCACTGATCAAAAATAACTTGAATCTGCTTTCTTTTATCGATGTAGATCAAGCGACTTATGCCAAATCCCTTCTGGGCATTTACGAGAATAATGATGTGAGTCTCTTTCGAGATTTATACCTGTGGGCATATGCTCGCTCTTGCAAAATATATTCAGCAATTCAACAAACTATGGGAGAGCCCAATCTACTCAAACTCAAATATCGTGCCGAGATTCAAGATATTATTCGCACAGTGATTCTTGAAAAAGTTGAGGGCTCACAGGTTGTGCACAAAGTTCAAAATCTTTTACAAACAAAAAATATTTTAGAAAAAGACCTAACAGAACTGTTTAAACTCGTTGAAATGGAAATTATCAGCCTGCATGATGGCAACATTGCTCGATACAAAATTCGCCCCAGTGAATTTCAAGATTGGAAGAACCTACAGTGAGTTTTAAAATCGCCGTCTACGCCATTGCTAAAAACGAAGAGTGCTCAGCACAACGCTGGTTGGACTCAACAGCTGGAGCTGATGCCGTTTACGTTTTAGATACCGGTAGTAATGATCGAACCATTGAGATTTTACGAAATGGCGGAGCCACAGTTGCCAGTAAAAACATCACACCCTGGCGTTTTGATGTCGCCCGCAACCATGCCTTGAACATGGTTCCAGAAGATTTTGATATTTGTATTTCTTTAGACTTAGACGAGGTCCTTTGCACCGGTTGGCGCCAAGCAATAGAAAAATATTGGAGCCCAAACTGCACATTGTTACGTTATCCATTTGTGGCCGATTGGGATGAAAATAAAAATGCAAAAAATATTATTTGGGGTCATAAAATTCACTGTCGACACACGTATCATTGGCAATATGCCGTGCACGAAATCTTACGCCCAAAACCAAATGCTCACCAAACTCATACAGAGATTTTTTGCGATCAATTAAAAATTGAACACCGACCAATAAAAACAAAATCAAATACAGATTATTATGAGCAACTAAAATTTTGGAGTGAACAAGAGCCAACAGAACCACGCTATAAAACTTATTTACTAAAAAATCTTTTCGATATGGGTCAATACCAGCAATGCCTGCAAGCTCTGGATGAATATTTTAATTACCCGGACAACACTGTGTGGGCATCCGAAAAAGCATTTTTATTTCGCATCCAAGCCTGGTGTCACGAATACCTGAATCACTCAGTAGATCAGCAAATTGAATCTTTATTGAAAGCGGTGGCATATGCTCCGCAAGAACGCGAACCCTGGTGTCACCTGGCTGAGACCATGCTTAAGTGCGGAAATTATCCTAATGCATTTTCAGCCGCAGTCAACGCCCTACGAATTATAAATTCACAAAACAGCTACCGCATCCAACCCGAATATTGGAACGGCAAGGCCGAACAACTTTTCAACCTTGCACAACAAAATTTATTTGATCATGGCAATGTGGGTTGCCGCCCCAGCTAATCTGAACCATCAGACTAATCAATTTGTCTATTCATGAAAGCTGATCAAGGAAATCCGAAATTCTTTGTCTTAATGTCGTCTCTACGAATTCACCGTCAAAATTTCTCATCACTAGCTCAATCGATATCTTATCTAACTCCCAAAGACCAATCTCGTCTGCATCCAACATCCGTCGAAGTGCCTCATTAATTTGATTTGATTCAGGTCTTTGCCTTAGCAAACCCCATAAAGCGGTTATATCGAAATGAGTACCCGTCTCAACCAAGCCATTAATTAGCTCCACGATATCCGCAAAATCTTTTAGGCGCTTAATTGGCTCTTCTTTGTAACTCGCTATTTTTAAGGCTATAAAACCAAATGCATTGGGAAAAATCGCACTTCCCTCTAGTTGATAATGTTCTATTTTTGCGAATCGAAAGGATTCAAATAAAAATCCAGGTCCAACCCCCATTGCATTTTGCGCAACCACACTTGCCATTTCTTGATCTTGAGGATGAGCTAACAAGTCGATATATGCATATCCACCAGGAATTGTTTTTTCCGGATGAAATCTGTAAGGATGTCTTTCATCTCGCTTGTACTTATTAGCAAATAAAAAATCTTTTGCTTTTACATAAGCAGCATCATCTCCAACGAGACCAACACTTAGGTCAATATCTCCGGTTCTTCGACTTAGTTTATTTATCCAACCCTGATGTTCATATAATTCAAATACCGTTGCACCAATTATTAAAACCTCTGTCTCTATTGATTTGATCAGTTCTGCTATTCCCGGCAGATAATATTCTTTTGAAGAAATCCAATTTTTTACTTTGGCCGCATCATACCTCATTTAAAAAACTTCCTTATGATATTCCCCCGAATTTCTCTAGCCCGAGATTCTGAAAAGCTCAGATCCCATATCGACCTGATGACATTTGAAGTAAGCTGAATATTGTTAAGATCTTGAACATGACTTTTTAATTCCATCTTTTCAAGGCTAGTTGTCGCAACCGCAATCTGCCACTGTTTATGGTTTTCTTTTCTCCCTGGAATCAATCTAAATTTTCGTTTAAAATCATTCGCTATTACTGCTGATATCCAAACAGAAAAACCATTTTCTGCAAGTTCAGAAAAATTTTGAGCTACCAGAGTTGGCCCCTCACAGAAATGTCCATCAAATTCATTTTTAATAGTGGTTAGCAACTGTTCATTTGATAACATTTCTTTTTTTTCATCCGATGAATAATAGAATTGAGCTGTTTCAAAAAATGGCAACATCTTTCTTTTGGTTAGACCCTGATCAAATGAATACAGCCACCAATCAATGGGTATCTTTTGAATCTGCCTTTTTAAGTCTAAAAGTTTATTGACGTTAAACAACGTCATCATTTTGCTGAGCTTTGGCTGATTCAGCGACATAACTTTGCAAAAGCTTAATGCCGAAGGAAAATTTCGAAGTTCCGCATCACTAAGCCTAAAAATTGCGTCAATAATTGCAAAACCATTTGGACTCACAAGATGAGTGATCGGAATTGACGTATCAAAATGAACGCTCGTTTTCTTTTTCTTTTGCCTTGATTTTGTACATTGTATTTTTAAGTTAAGCTCTCCACTTGAAATTGAAAGATTACCATTTGTATCTAAAAAATTAATGTTCTTACTTTCTAGAGAGCGCCTAAGCTCTACTGTAGAGTCTTTAAGAATCAACCCTAGATTTTCCTGAAGACTTTCAAAGGATTCTACTGTTGATGTTGGCTGAAACAGCACATCTCCAATCTGGAGCTCCCCTGCGCTATGATACATCGTCACCTTCAAACCTAAGTTCTCTAGTTTTTCCAGTATTTTTTTTGATATTTTAACACGCTTCATTATTTAGATAATACCATTATTCAGATAAATGTATAAATGATTTATCTGAATAATTAAATCTCTCGAAATACATATAAAGTGCAATAATAACATGCATATACATTAATTCAGAAGGAATTTAAAATATGACACATAAAATATCTAGTCCAATATGATACGTTTTTTAAAACCAAAGTCTAAGTATTTTAAAAGCTACTTTAATATCATCTTGCTCAACAAAATTTATTTGATCATCACAATGTGGGACGCGGCCCCGCCACCTTTGACAACAGCCGTTGAATTGATCCAATTAGTTAAATTTCCGATTTGCACAGGTGACGAACGGCTTGTGGCTATCTGACCATCACCAACTTGTCCTACGTTAGCATAACCCCATGCCCACAGGGTTCCATCTGTTTTAATAGCGTAAGACACGAAATTTCCACTATAAACAGAAAGCCAATCAGTTAAAGTGCCGATCTGAACTGGCGATGAACGATTGACCGCAATTTGACCATCGCCCAATTGCCCATTAGCCGAAAGCCCCCAGGCCCACAAAGTACCGTCGGTTTTAATTGCTATAAAATGCGAATTACCAGCTGCTATTTTAGACCAATCAGTCAGAGCTCCAACCTGCACAGGAGAACTGGTCGCACCAACGCACAGCTGACCAGCAGTATTATCGCCTCCACCCCAAACCGTACCATCATTTTTTAAAGCATATGTATTACTTTGTCCGGCAACAATTTTGACCCAGCCAGTTCCAGTACCCAATTGTACAGGAGATGATTTACTGACCAACGTTCCATCGGCGATCTGCCCACCTGTATTTAAACCCCAAACCCATATTGTACCATCAGTTCGAAGAGCCGCCGCATGAAATTTTCCATCCACAACATCAGACCAATTAGTCAAAGCACCAATTTGCACCGGAGAAATTTTATTTAATGCAGTACCATCTCCCAGCTCACCATTATTATTTGGCCCCCAAGCCCACAAAGTACCATTGGTTTTAATTGCATGCAGCCCCAATGCAGAACAGCTATAACCAAAATCATTCCATCCACCTGCTGGAACCACTTGTGCTAGCGAATAAACTCCTGTTCCTAATTGCCCCGAACTGTTAAAGCCCCAAGTCCATATCGTACCATCAGTTTTCATAGCAAATGAATGCCAAAGGCCAGCAAAAACCTTAGACCAATCTGCCAAGGCACCAATTTGTACCGGAGAACTTTTGTTGACATTCGTTCCATCACCAAGTTGTCCCCAGTTGCTAGATCCCCATGCCCACAACGCGCCATTGGTCTTAACCGCTAAAGAATGATTAGGACTAGCAGAAAGCTCTGCCCAATCCGTTTGACTGCCAATCTGAACCGCAGAAGTTTTAGATACAATCGTACCATCCCCCAACTGCCCGCTAGCATTCCCCCCCATCCCCATAACGAAGAATCACTCTTGATGGTCATTACATTATGATAACCAGCATATAGCTTAGCAAAGTTTGTTGCTGTACCAATTTGAGTTAACCAGGACCAGGAGCTGTCCCCAACTGCATACTAGCATAATCACCCCAGCCCCACAGAGTGCCATCCGATTTGATAGCCATACTGTGACGATATCCCGAACTTACTGACTGCCAATTTGTTAAAGAACCAATCTATACTGGCGAACTTTTAACGATGAGCGTGCCATCACCCAATTGTCCGTAGGAATTAGTTCCCATGCCCATAAGCTGCCATCGCTTTTAATCGCCAAAGAATAAGAAGCACCACTAGCGACTTTTGACCAATTATTCAAGGCGCCCACTTGGATTGGCGAGGACTTGGTTGACGCTGCCCCATTACCAAGCTGTCCATTAGTCCCCTCGCCCCACACCCAAAGGGTTCCCGCTTGCGATGTGCTCTTCTTCTTCCAAAACCCAATAAACGCCGCAGAGGCCCGCAGCGGAGACAACATTGTACCAACAAATCCCGAAGCCGTAAACACCGTTGCCTGCTGTAAAAAATCTCGTCGAGAACTCAGCGTGATTTCAGTGTGATTAATATATTGTTCGCAAGATCTTTGTAGTTCCGATGAAATCTCAATCAACCCATCAAACTGAAGATCCGCCTGACTATTAGCCTCTTTTAAATCCTTCATTGGACCTCTCTCTACAAAATCATTTTGCGAGTTGATAGCTTCTACAAATTGGAACTATCAAAAATTGTCACAAATCAAAGATTCAAGGTCAATTCATTATACCAATAAAATTGTGAATATTTAGTTTAGAGAAAATAACGTATTTCTATCACCACAAAACAAACGCGGACTATGATTTAAATTACAAGGTAGATCTTAACTCAAGGTTTTCAAACAACCATTGCGATCCGCTGGCTACAATTATTTTTATTTAAAACTTTTCGTCGATCAGCATTGAAATGAAAAATAATTTGGAGTCCACCAAACTTTCTAATACATTATTCACTACAAACACAAAGGAAACCAATGCAAGTTTTCCACGGAAAAAATTTAAACTGGGAACAATACAAATTTGACAATGTTCGCCACCTGCTTGGCAATCGCGAACCCGGTTTTGCTTTGATGTTAGAATATCTGTCGACCATTCAAAATCCATTTATCGTAGAAACCGGCTGCGCCAGACAGGTTGACAATTTCTGGGGCGACGGACAGAGCAGTTTTATTTTTGATTACGTAGCTAACAAACAAAACGGCTCCTTTATGACCGTCGATATCTCTAAAGAAAGTGTGGACTATTGCATCTCTCGATCTTCCCCCCGCAGCGAAATTATTTTAGAAGACAGCATCACTTTCCTAAAAATTTTAAATAACGAAGTTAACGCCAAAGCCATCGACCTTTTGTATCTAGACAGCTTTGACGCCCACGAAGATGTTCTTGAACAAAGTGCACTCCATCATCTTTATGAATTCATCACCATTCTACCTTGCCTTAAAAAAGGTGCGCTGGTGGCCGTCGATGACAACTGGCAAACGCCAAATGGCTGGAGCGGTAAAGGTAAATACATTTTTGATTACATGATGAAAATCAACACCCCCCCCATCTACAACGGCTGGCAATTCATCTGGCGAGTTTAAACGTTCGCTAAATACTTTTTACAAACTCGATTCTAATTCTCAACTCTCAATTTATTTTTGATTCTTGATGTCTTCCAATTTTTTTTCTAAATCGGAGAATTCAATACGATTTTTCGGAAATAAAACTCTCATCTCAAATATATAAGGCCGGACACCCACCCTACTTGGATACAAGCTTGCAATGCCTACCTCTGAGCTTTGCTCGAATCACATCCAACAAAAGGGGCTTTATGAAAAAAATACTACAAACACTAACTCTCGCAACTTTACTCAATAGCCAATTAGCACTTGCCGCAGCAACTGAAAGCATTCGTTGTTCAGCAACTAATGACTCACTAGACACTCCGCAAGCAACAGCCAGAACCGAGTGGGCATTCAAATGTTATCCTGGACTGCGCGGTTCAATGCCTGGCAAACAAGTTATCCTAAAAGATACACAATCTGGAGCAACCTTTCTTGGATATCCAACTTTTGCTCTCATTGATGAAAACGGAAATATCATTTCTTACTGGTCTGGCCCTACTGATTCCAGCGCCTCATGCGACGATGCTCAAAAATATTCATTCATTGGATTTTGCAGAGCAGGCTGCTACACACCTGATCAGTCCTTACTTTATACGCAAGGATTTATCCCCGTATTGAATGCGAAAAATAATCTTCGCGACGACCTTATGACTCTTGCCAAGGATTCATCTTTAGACAACTTATCGTTTTCACTGAGTTCGATAGATAACTACACCGCAGATCCTATCGCTAAAAAACAAAAAATTCTAGTTATCAACACCCAAGATGGTGGAGAGCTCAAGATCACAGTAAATCACCCCATGCTGGATTCTAAAGGTTTTATGCGAGCCGCGAATACACTTAACATTGGCGAAGAGTTGGTAAAAATGGATGGCTCTGCAGATCGAATCACCAGCATTAAGGAAATTGATTACGTCGGCAAGGTTTATAACGTCAAACCAAACTCAGATCAACCTTCTGAAAACATCCTTGTCGCTCAAGGCTTTTTAACGGGTTCAGTTTATTTTCAAAATGAAGGAATCAAAGATCTCAATCGTTTGACCTTACGTGCTGGCAATATGTTACCTGATTCACTAGTTAAATAACTTTCGATCCGAAGGGAGTCATATAACTCCCTTCATTACATAAAAAAGAACAACCTATGAAAACATTAAAAAATAAAATCTGTTCCATTCTTGCCTTTTTACTTCTTTGTTCATGTAATAATAGCAATGAATCGAAGGCTTCAGATCCCACTCAGACTGCGATTACGCAAAAGAAAATATATAAATGTTCGAACCCAGAATCAAACCTAAACTGCCTAGAAGAAGCTTGCGATTATGCCGGAGGAAATTTCTCTCAGGAACTTAAAAAATGCTCATGTCAAATCGGAGATTATTTTTCAGTCGAACAAAATGAACCAAAATGTTTAAAATCTCAAATTAAAAACACTTGTTTGCAATCTAAAAATGGATTTATGAATTCAAATGAATCACCAGAAATCTTTAACAATAATTGCGGAGTGTTTACAGCAACAGATGACAACAACATCGTTATTGATTTTAGCAAATCTAATGCCGCTGATCGTTTAGAATTTGCAAAATGGGGTGATACTACATTATCGCAAGAATTTAATTATAACTTTTGGCATTCATCTGACCCAATAATGAAAAGAATTTTTCTTGGTGGATCAATAACTGATAATAGCTTTATTAATGGAATACTTAAACCATACAATCATCCGGACGAAAACACTGAATATCTTTACAATATTGATCTCTCTCCTCTTTATTTTTCTAACTCAACTGATGCAATTCATTTTCTGACAAATAATTCTCAAAAAACAGATGTATTTGCAGCTCAAGAAAATCTGAAAAACACACATCCTGTAATTAACAAATTACTGACAATTTATCAGTCCATTTCAACTAACTTGAATTACGAAGTAGAATCTCGATACAAGGAAAAATGCCTTCGATCTTGCATTGCAAGAAGTGAAAAAATTAAAGTAGATGGCGGTCTGGTTTGGTTTGAAAAGTTTTATACTCATGGAGTTCTTTTCAGAAACGAACTTAGAATGTCTGATGAGCGTAATTTAACTGTAGCCACTTTGATTCTTGCTGATCATTCTATTTCAATGGCGATAGAATTGAATCGAGACAACACAGGGATTCTTCTGCAAGCCATTGGATTTGACAGTAACGGAAAACTATTATTTACAAAAAACGGTCTAAATATAAATGAAATCAAAAACGAACAACTTTTGCTGAAACAAAATATTTCAGAAGCAGATATTAAAGTTGGGCTGTGCGAAGATCAAATTTCTGTAAATGAATTTAAAGAATATCATCTTGAAAATGCGATAATGAATGGACCAGAAAAAAATGATTTTTATGGTTGGAGCTCTTCCCTCAATCCACAAGATTTTTGGTTGACTCGTCTTAATTTAAATACATTTGGCACAATAGAACTTGGCGGTAGCAGCTCACAC
>CAZMVK010000019.1:0-6791 GCA_964569545.1 uncultured Bdellovibrio sp. | reverse complement strand
TCAGGAAAAGATAATTTATCTGTAGGCATTGCACCGCTGAGTATATCGGTTTGTCTTGATACTCAAAAAATATCAATGTTTTGGAAAAATTTAATGAATGCCAACATAAAGGTACTGAATTTATCAGCTACAGACGAAATGGACCGAGAAACATGTCAAAGTAGAATGAAAAACCACCCATTATTAACTGCGCCAAACGATGCATTGTGGATTGCGGCAGCTGGAAACAAACCAACCGGCCAAGCTTTAGGCTGCCCACAACACTTATTTGGACAGCAAAACTTGATTGTCGTTGCCGCCAATCAAGGATCACGAATGCACCCGTTTAGTAATTTCGGAGCTAAAATTGCCGATATTACAGCCCCTGGCGAAGAGTTCGAAGGCAGCGGATGGGGAACCTCATTTTCTACCCCTCGGGTCAGCCGAGTGGCCGCAAAAATATTTTCGATGTACCCGAATCTAAGTCCATTCCAAGTCAAAAAAGCAGTTTTATTAGGAGCAGACATCCCTAACTCTCCTTTACCAGTTTTATCAAAAGGAATTTTGAATGAGGAAAATTCACTGTTCATTGCAAAAGGTATTTCAGAATCGATCAACATGACAGATTTGCTGAAAGAAAAATTTTGCAAAAAACAATTCAGTTTCTGCTCAACATTAAACACCAAACTCAAAATTAATAATGAACTTGATTTACAAGGGAGAATGAAATGAATAAATTTAAATATATATTACCAATGTTTTTTATTTTATTTGCCGCATTTGTTTTAGTTAAAAACAAATCAGGAATAACACACTCAACAACAAATAGTCTAAATAACCATGAAGACTTAACTACGAATGAAACGCAGTCAACAGAACCACTAGATGCAGAAAAACCTGATCGGCATTATCTTTCACAACCCAAAGATCTGAGCAAGACTGAGGCGCCGCAAATTCAAACATTACAAGAAGCCATTGTTTTAAGTGCGAAAGCATTACGAACAAAATCCGAAAATGATGTCTATCAACAGGCGCTGCAAGACAAAGAAAAATTAGATTTAGCAGCTGCAGTTATTGCCAATGTTCAAGAACCAAGCTCAGACGTATCTCTTTTAAATGATCAGAAAGATCGCATGGACGCAGTTTTATTTTTAACTCGAGCTTTAGAATGGAAACAGAACCCACAAAACACATATATCCAATCGACTATAAAAACTTTAGTGCTCGACAATGCTATTGAAAAAGCAAAGGACCATCGACTGAAAAAATCATTGGCAGCTGATCGTATTGAACTTTATGCAAACCTTAAATCTATTGACGCCAAAGCAGGCGATGACATCAAACAAAACGCTAAAAATCCAGTTACTATAAAAATCATTCAGTTTGCTTCAAATTTTTATCAATTAGATCAAAAGAAAAAAGGTCATTTATGAAAACTCTATTAACGATACTGTCTCTATTTTTATTTTTAAATACAAGTTTTGCGCAATCAACAATCCCTGCAGGCAAAGGCGAAGAAGCCATGATTGGTATGGGATTCAATCCTGATACACAAAATTTTGTTGGTCGATGCTTGAAAGGAAAAATTGAAGAATCAGGTCAAGCGGTCGCAAATGTTGATTTTTCGCAATCGATTTCACAATCAGAATTAGCAAATGAATTAGGTTTTGGTGCTGGTGGCAAATTTCGTTATGGCATGGCTGAAGTCAGTGCCTCAGCAAAATTTTTTAAACAACAACAAGGCAGTAGCTTTTCAATCAGTTCGGTTTACACCGGCGCATATAAATTCAAAAATCTTATTTTAAATTTTGATGACATGAACAGTACGAATCCCACGAATGAACTTGTTCTAGCTAGATTATCGGATGTCGGCCAATCAGTTTATAACAATGATCCAAGATGGCTAGACACTTGCGGAAGCGAATACGTTGAACAAATCGAACGCGGAGCTAAACTCTTTTACTCTATTCGAATAGATTTTTCGAGCACAGAAGAAAAACAAGTTTTCGAAACAGCCTTTAGTTATGAAAGTAGCTTTGCCTCAGTTCAGGCTTACCTACGCTCAGCTTCTCGAAATTTCAGCAAAAACACCAAAGTCACCATTGGCGCATTACAAATTGGCGGCGATGTTTCCAAAGTCACTGAATTATTTAATGCAGAGAATGACTCCCAATCAGCAATGGGATTTGTTCAATGTTCTTTTGGTGATTTTTCTAAATGTGACAAAGTCATGGAAACTGCATGGAATTACGCAACCAAAGAATTTAAAAAACAATTAGACACCGATCCAAAATCCAACAAGAACAGCGGTCCTGCTTATTTAGCTTACCGAACAAAAAAATACTCTTCGGCTGGCATTTACAGCAATCTTCCATCGGTTGTAAATCTAGCTATTCAAAAATCGCGAAAACAATTAGAAAAATATTTTGATAACCAAATTGATTACCTAGGAGAGATTCGACAATTGCTTTACGGCAAAACAGTTATTTTAAGCCCAAAACAACGTAAAACCGTCATTGAGCTTGAAAGAATATCTGGAGCTAATCTTGGAAAATTGGTTTATGCTGCACGTATTTGTTATGACCAACCAGTTGATTGCATTGAAACAATAAACGCCTTAGCCGACAAAGATGACGGCATACAAACTATTAATGAATCTGGCTTGATCATCATTCCTGAAACCTTTTTACAGTTCTGTAATTTTGCTCAAAGCCCCGTTGCACCCGAGAAATTGCGTTTATCTATTAACGGCATGATTGAATCTGCAAAAAAAATGAGTCCGTCTTCCTTTCAAACAGATGCCAATACGCGCTCGGATGCTTGTTTGATTTCTCATATGATTTTTTCTCAAACAAATAATGTTTCATTTTCTGGTCAAAACATTTCAATAATTGAGCCCTTAAAAGAATATAAGAACTTTGTTACAGTCGACTTGAGCAATAATAAAATTGAAGATTTGACGCCATTAGTAAATTTACAAAATCTTGTAGAATTAAATCTTCATCAAAATAAAATTCGCGATATCGCAGCTGTTTCAGAAATTAAATCTCTAGAAAAATTACGAATCAGTAACAATTTATTACGTGATATTAGCGAATTAAAAATTCTGCCACATTTAAACAGACTAGATGCACGAAATAATTTTCCTACAGTTGATTGTGCGGCTCTCAAAAACACAAATGTCTGTTTAAGCTCAAGCGTGCGCACTGATGCCAATTTTATTTCAATTCAAACAAAAAGTTCGACTCCATTTTTTATGCCTAGCCTAGCCCGCCTATTAGATGGCAGAATATTTATTGTTGGCCAAAGCAACTTTGCTCAAATATTTGATACCTCAACAAATGGTTTCAGCAGCACAGGAGAGCTTGGACTCTCTTCATATGGACACAGCACGACAGCTCTTAAAGATGGTAGAGTTCTTGTCTCTGGTGGCTGGGGCAGTCTTAAACGTCTGGCTATTTACCAACCTCTTCAAGATAATTTTATTCTGAATAGCAATGGAATGCGTGTACCAAGAGCTGGACACCAAACGACATTGCTTAATGATGGCCGAGTGCTCATTACTGGAGGATGGGAAGGCGGAGCCGTTTGGACTGGTTCAAATGCTTCTTTCACTGCTGAAATTTTTGATCCACAAACCAACACCACAACAATGTTAGCAAATTTACATGCACCACGCGCATGGCATACAGCAACCCTACTCAATAATGGCCAAGTTTTAATTACTGGTGGTTTTTCACATAATGGCAGTCTGGCCTCTGCAGAAATTTTTAATCCGCAAACAAATATGTTTACAATCTTAGAACATTCAATGAGCGAAGGCAGAGGTTCACATTCAGCAACTATTTTAGATGATGGCTCGGTGTTAATTGTCGGTGGTTTTTCGGATGCCAATACCGCATCCAATACTGCAGAAATCTACTATCCAAACAACCAGACTTTTATGCTGATGGCAGAACCATTAAATCATGCTCGTGGTGCACACGCTGCTTTAAAATTAAAAAATGGAAAAGTTCTAGTTTCAGGTGGCAGCAATAATGTCTATGCACCAAGTTCACCACTCGCCAGCAGTGAAGTATTTATTGGCAGTGGCGAAATTTTCGATCCTAGTGAAAATTCGTTTACAGAAATTCCTGCGCCTATGTTTGTACCACGAGCCAACCATAATATGATCGAAATTAAGGATGGTATGGTATTGGTTATCGGTGGTTTGAGTTTAGATGCCGCATACAATTCAGAAGTATTTACCTATACTGATTTTTTGACTTCGCCCCTTTAGGGCGAAGTCCTAGCACATGACAAAGGACCAGTCTTCGTAAGCCGCGCCAGTCAAAAGCCTCCTGGCCATTGAAATCAAAGCCGAACAAAGAGATAATAAAATCTCATTCCCAGAATTCTTTGACGGCAAGGAAAAGTTTAAAAATGGCAAAACTTATTAAACAAGACAATATTGAATATGAACAATTGCGCGGCATCGAGAAAGCTGCTGTCTTGGTCAATTATCTTGGTAAAGATTCTATCAAAGTTTTGTTTGCTACGTTAGATGATGGCGATGTTCGTAAGCTATTAAATGTCATGCAAAAATTCCGCATCGTACCTGTCCATGTTACAAAAAAAGTTTTAGAAGAATTCTATGAACTGATCAGCGAAACAGATGATTATATTTTTTCTGAAAATGTTTTCTCAAAAGAAGCGATTAACGACGCTCTTGGCGAAGAACGCGCCCGCGGAATCTTGGGTGGGGTGAATTTTAAATCTGGCGGAGGCGGAGGCCTTGAGTCTCTAGAAATGGTTGACGCTAAATCTTTAGCTACATTTTTATCTGGCGAACATCCACAAACCATTGCAGTCATTGTGTCGCACTTGGAGCCAGAAAAAAAGAGTGAGGTCTTGCAGCGTCTTCCTGAAACATTACAAGCCGAAATTGTTTTACGTATGTCCTCTTTGGATCAAGTTTCCCCTGATCTTATCCGCGAAATCGACACGGTCTTAAAGCTTGAATTCGCCAACATGAGTTCGTTTGAAAACACCTCTTTGGGTGGAGTTCAAACTGTTTCTGAAATGCTCAACGTTATGGATAAAAATACTTCGACCTCGATTATGTCGCGAATTGAAGAAAAAGATCCATTGTTGGCAGAAGAGATTCGTAAATTGATGTTTGTCTTCACTGATCTTATTAAAATTGATGACAAAGGTATTCAGATTCTTCTTAAAGAAGTTAGTAATGATAAATTGTTATTGGCACTTAAAACTGCAACCGATGATATTAAAAATAAAATTCTTAAAAACATTTCTGCCCGTGCGGCAGAGATGCTTCGTGATGATTTATCTAACATGGGACCTTCGCGCTTGTCAGATGTCGATGGTGCTCAGCAAGAGGTTGTCAACATCGCGCGAAGGCTAGAGGCTGAAGGCAAGATCATGATCGCTCGCGGTGGTGCTGAAGACTCGTTGGTATAATCTCTAGATATCATAAAACAGAGTTTTATGAATACTTACCAAGCATCAATCCAAGAGACATAAACCACAGTGCCGATTTTGATCATTGAATAAATCACGTCTTTTGCGTTTGTAGGCGTGGCATTTGTTGGTTGATATTTAAATGTTGAGCTACCATCTGAAAATGCACACGTTCCTGTGTGCGCAGTTCCTTGAACCGCCACCATGTACATTGTTCCATCGGCCATATTACTGACTGTCCATGTTGCCCCTGCGCATACCACTGCCGTGTAAGCGGTATTGCCGCTGGCAAAATCAATTCCTGTTGTTGCAGGTGCCGCAACACTGAACGCGGTCCCCTTCATCACTGTAAAAGTTTTTGCACCAGTGATTGTCTGTGCTGAGGATTTATCAACAACACCGGCCGTATCTGGCGTTCCAGAAGCCCATGCTGAAGCACTGGTTGCATAAATCACGTTACCAGTCGTTCCACCTGCTAATGTGGAAAGCGCGCTGGTTCCATTGCCAACTAAGATACTGCCTGCTGTTAAGGTCGTTGAACCAGTACCACCTTTAGCAACACCAACAGTCGCCAATGTCAAAGCTGTAGAACCTGCACTTGATGTGGCATCGCCGGTGAATGCCGGCATACGAGCCGCAGCAACAGTACCAGCACTGATCACTGAACCATCCAAGCCACTGATGTTTGAACAAGTAAAACTGTCGGTCACCGCAGACCAAGTAATTGTTTGGCTAGCGGCACAATTTGCATCAGCAAACTGGCTCACACCTGAGGATTTTTTTAAGTCACCAATACTGACATATTTTGCAGTCAGCGCTGCTCCATCCCAAACATACATTTTTCCAGCGTCTCCAACTACCAAGGTTGTTGATGAAACCGCATTACCAGCAATCTTTCCTGCATTTAAATTTGTTAAAGCACTGCCGTCTACTGCTGGTAATTTTGCACTGCCATCGAGCTGTACGATTTTGCTGGCTGTTGTTCCGACATCAACTGCAATTGTTTGCCCACTAGTGCTGATAGTCCCGCCAGTCAAACCAGTCCCTGCGGTGATGCTACCAATACCAGCGCCTGCCACCCCTAAAGTTTGCACTGTGGTTCCATCATAGTATTTCAAGACTCCAGTATCGTACCACATTTGCCCTGCGGCAACGCCAGTTGGCGTTCCAGAGCCTGAAGGCATTTGCACCAAACCACTGGTTGCATTACGGGCTAAATAAAGACTGGGATCTGTTGCTAACAAAGTTGTAAGCTTAGCCGCATTTCCAGTTGCAAAAATGGATTGCACATTTGCTTGAGTTAAATCCCCGGTACCAACAAACAAAAATTGTGTAGGAATATAACCTTGAAA
>CAZMVK010000018.1:0-28856 GCA_964569545.1 uncultured Bdellovibrio sp. | reverse complement strand
GGTTCTGGGAGGAGCTTGCTCCTTCGGAAACGAAGGAGTAGGTTTACTCGATGAAAATCAAAGCCTATAGAGATAAAAGTTATTATTTTCGTTTTATTTTTGTTGCACGCCACCTTGAACAAGGACTGACAACAGATTTGTTACGTTTCAAAATGACGTTAACCGAAGCCCTGTGTTTGATTGCTATTTTTTCAGAGACGAAAAACGAAATTTTGCTTAGCGAAATGGCTTCCATTTTAGGCTTTAAAAAATCTTTAGTCAGTCACGCGATTGCAAATCTTGAAGAGCAAAAATACCTAAAGCGTGGAATCAGTGAAAAAGACAAAAGAAGATTTCAAATCACACTAACAGAAGCTGGGAAGAGAACAGCTCCTAAATTGATGCGTATTTTTAATGTTAATGATGATGGACTTGAAAACAAACTAAGTGCAAGCGAAATGGCAATGTTAGATAAAATTTTTGAAAAAATAATGAGAAAATAATAAAGGCTTTTTTTCTACAAAACACCCAGCTCTAAAAAGCCACCAGAAAAGTTCGCCGCAGATTGCAGGCCCAACTCACGCAATGCCATGGTGACGGCTCCGGACTCGACACCTTGATTGCTTATCAAGATCACTTTGGTATTTGCTCTTGAAGCTGCTGGGATCAATGACAACAATTCTGTTGGCATTAACGACAAACCACGCTCATCGAAGAACTTCTTCCACGAAATATTTGTCAGTTTCATATTGCTGATCTGATCTTTGCATTCACGCAAAAGCTTGCTGTTGTTCTTGATATTTTCAAATTGAAAATCTGCTGATTTTTCTCTGACATCTAAAAAAACCACTGTTTCATTTTGTTTTTTCTTTAACGTTATCAACGTCGGTAAATCTTTTTTCTCGATCAATAAAGATTTATCAGTCACAGGTTTCCAGATTGGTAAAGATTTTGGCGGCGGAGCCTCAAGGCTAGACAACGGACGATGAAAATAACTCATCGAAGCGAAACGTACATCACGCACACCTAAATATTTTAATGTCCAGGCAACTCGCCCCTCTTCGCCTTGTCCCTGAAGGCCACGTCCAACCACAATCACAGATGATTCTGGAGTGATTCCCATTCTGGCCAATCTTCGGGTGTGAAAAAACAAATCTTTCTCTAACAATCCCAAAAAAGATTTTTCTCGCTGAGTAAAATCCTCTGGCCTAACTGGCAATGCCCCATTGATATGTGAGACTGTGAAATCAAATGCAGGACGCGCATCTAAGATCACTGTTTTTTCTGTCACGACAATTGGCACAATGGAATGGACAACTGATGATTTTACTGCCGCAGCGGCATCATCAGTTCGATTTGCTGAACTGCCAGTGGTTTGCACAGGCAGTGTTTGATAAACCTTGGTCGGATCATGGGTGCATGCCGATAAAATCATTAAAAATAAAACTAAAAATATTCTTGCGAAAATTTCTAACTGACATTTTATAAAATTTTGAACAGTAAAAAATAATTTCACAATTTCTCTTTCGTAAATATAAATTCAAATCACAGACAAATATTAGATCTCATTGCTCAAATTATGATAAGATCTTTCATTCATTACTCAGTGTTCATTCTGATTTTTTATTATCAGAAATCAATCACAAATTTTGATTGATTTCTGATTGACCTAATCATTTTTCTATTCACTGATCAGATCAGTGATCTGATTTTTTACTGATCTGATCAAGATCTGATTTCTTATTTCTCAGATTCACTACTCAGATCGATCCCAACCTTAACTTGATACTTTTATTTGATCTTCATTGTTGGAAACAAAATAATATCGCGAATGCTTGGACGATCCGTCAACAGCATCACAATACGTTCGATTCCAAGTCCCACCCCACCAGTTGGCGGCAAACCTGTATCAATGGCATGCAAGAAATCTTCATCCATTGGTTGCGCTTCTTCATCAACCACACGTTTGGCTTCTTGCTCTTTCAATCGTTGATATTGCTCTTCAGGATCATTCAACTCTGAATAAGCATTACCGATTTCCATGCATGCAGCAAAAGGTTCAAAACGCTCAACCAAACCAGCGTGCTGACGATGGGATTTGGTTAATGGTGATATTTCAACGGGATGATCCATTACGAAAGTTGGTTGCCACAAATGCTCTTCCGCTGTTCCTTCGAACAATTTCATTAACATTTCACCGCGTGTTGCGTGAGGTTTGCCAGTGGCTTTATTGATCTCGATATCGACTTTATGTTTACGCAACTCCAACAACAAAGCATCTTCAGTGATTGTCGCTGGATCAATTTTAGCGTATTCACGCAAACCATCCATCACCGTCAATCGACGCCATGGTGGTTTGAAATCAACTTCTTTACCTTGATATTGCACCACATAGCTGCCTGTGATTTTAAGTGCCAGACTTGAAATCAATTCTTCAAATTGAGTCATTTGATAATTGTAATCAGTGTAAGCCTCATACCACTCAAGCATGGTGAATTCTGGATTGTGAGTGCGATCGATACCTTCGTTACGAAAATTTTTACCGACCTCATAAACTTTTTCAAAACCACCAACCAACAATCTTTTCAGATAAAGCTCTGGTGAAATTTTCATATATAATTTCATATCCAAAGCACGGTGATGAGTTGAAAATGGATACGCCGCTGCCCCACCGTAGATCGGTTGCAATACTGGAGTTTCAACCTCTAAAAATCCACGATCATCCAAGAAACGACGAATCTCACGAATGATTTTTGATCTGGTCTCAAAAACCTTGCGTGAATCTGGATCTGAAATCAAATCCAAATGACGATGACGGTATTTGATTTCAACATCTGCAATACCATGAAATTTTTCAGGCAATGGTTCAATTGTCTTAGTCAAAATAGTGATTTTTTTTGCATGCAAAGAGAACTCGCCCTTTTGCGTACGGAAAACATAACCCTCAACTCCGATGATGTCGCCCAAATCTAATAAATCAAAAACCTGACGATCAAGCTCTGCCAGCTCTTCTAATTTAACATAAACTTGCAAACGACCCGTTTGATCCTGGACATTGAAAAAGGCAGCCTTTCCCATAGATCGGCTGGTCATCAAACGACCAGCGACTTTATAGTTTGCATCCAACAGTTTTTCACCTGTTTGAATTTTATCTGCGTGTTTTTCTACAATCGTTGTGATCGCGGTTTTACCATCGAAAGAATAAGGAAACGGATTGATGCCTTTTTCTTTCATTGCATGAAGCTTTTTACGCTTTTCAGTGCGCAAAGCATTTTCGTGACCAACATCGATTCTGTCTTGAGGATCTAAAGAGTGCGGCATATTACAACGCTTTCCCTGCAAAGATATCTTGAACCTTGTGCAACAATTGAATGGCTTCAGCTTTAGGTCTTTGGAAAGCATTACGGCCCATGATGCTACCGAACGCTCCACCTTGTGCAAGCTGAGTCACTTCTCCCAAGATTTCTTCAGTGCCTTTGGCTTCGCCGCCAGAGAAAATCACAATTCGTTTGCCAGCAAAAGATGATTGCACAACGTGACGCGCGCGATCCGCAAGAGTTGTCACTTTGATACCTTGAGCTTCGTAAACTTTTTTAGCAGCATCTTGTTCCAAGTGCGCCGTTGGAGGTTTTACTTTGATGATGTGGGCACCCAACTGAGCAGCCAAATGTGCCGCATAGGCAACAACATCAATCGCTGTCTCACCGTCTTTTGATAATTGCTCACCACGAGGGTACGACCAAACAACAACTGCAAGACCTGCTTCTTTAGCATGACGAGCGGCAACTTGGATTTCCTCATACATGACTTTGCGATGAGAGCTTCCTGGGTAAATGGTAAAACCAATACCAGAACAACCCAAACGCAAAGCATCTTCAACATTTGAGGTCATTGCAGAAATCGGAGATTTGTTTGAAAACAAACTGTCCGAGTTGTTGATTTTCAAAATCAAAGGAATCTCACCAGCATAATCACGACCGCAAGCCTCAATGGCACCCAATGGTGCTGCATAAGCATTGCAACCTGATTCGATAGCCAACTCAAAATGGTAAGCTGGATCATAACCATCTGGATTCTTGGCAAAAGACCTTGCTGGGCCATGCTCGAAACCTTGATCAACTGGCAGGATCACAAGCTTACCTGTGCCTTTTAGTCTTCCGTGATTCATCATGCGAGCTAAATTAGTCAATACGCCGGGATTGTCAGAACCATACCAGCTTAGAATTTCTCTTACTCTTGGTGTCATCTTAAACTCCTTTTGTTAAACGCTGAAAGAGTATTGTTTTTTATCAATCAAATCAAGGCTCACATTGACTTTTGTGCTGTCCGGAATAACAAATGTCTTAATTCAATATTGCAGTCACTAGAGCAGTCACCGACGCGCCTTCATCGGCAAAGGAATGTGTATGAACAATCAGCAGAATCACAATCAGAACTCTTCACAAAACAATAATCCAGTTAGCTTTCAAGTTAGTTTTCAAGCGACTCCAAACCCTGCCACTTTGCGTTTTCAAATTTCACAACCGATTGCTTCTCAAAGTTTTGATTTCACAAATGCCACCGAAGCCCAACGTTCACCGTTAGCCTCTAAAATTTTTGGTTTCCCATGGACCAGTGCCGTATTTATCGGCAGCGATTTTGTCACAGTGACCAAACAAGACTGGGTGGATTGGGATATTTTAGCAGAACCATTATCAGGATTGATCCGTGAACATCTAGAGCGCGGCGAAGCCGTTGAAGCTGTGATTGTTGAACATCAAGCCTCTGATGTTTTAGATACCGACAGTGATGTGGTCAAAAAAATCAAACAGGTTTTAAACACCGACATTCGCCCCATCGTTGCGATGGATGGTGGAGATATTGTGTTTTCGTCTTTCACTCATGGCGTATTGGCTATTCATATGAAGGGCGCTTGCTCTGGCTGCCCAAGCTCGACAGCTACTCTTAAAGAGGGCATCGAGGTTCGTATGCGCGAGTTGATCCCCGAGGTGCTTGAGGTGGTTTCGGTTTAAGGGCTGACCTCAAATTAAATTTTAATTTTTCCTGATTGCATTTGAGAAACAAAAAGATGAAATGGCAAGACAGTGACCTTGCAGCTTTTTAATATTTCACTGCCCAGATAGACGCCATAGGCGCTGGCGATTTTATTATTATCCAACAAAACATCAAGGCCGGAATTAAATTCTTTTTTCCATTTTTTTGCAGCTTTTACTTCAATGCCGATACGTTTTTTTCCTTTGCTGATTACAAAGTCGACTTCATTTTTACTTGGAGTTCCCCAGTAATTTACTTCCCAACGTTGCGAAAGATAATCAGAGTACAATTTTATTTCATGCAAAACTAATGTTTCTAAAAGTTCGCCTTTTTCAGCGCCCAAATCATCATCCAGTTGTTTGGCTAAGGCTCGAACGACCCCTGTGTCAAAAAAATAAAATTTTGCATTAGAAACTTCTTTTACTTTTGCTTGCAAATGAAGTGGCGCAAGCCTTGTCCCCAAAAGGGTTTGCTCTAAAATATCTAAATATCCATGCAAGGTTGTTCTGGGAACTCCGATTTCACCTGCCAAGTTTTGCAAATTGATAACTTGCCCATTTCTTAAAGCAAAGTGCTCAAGAAATTTCAAATAAGATGGCAGACTGCGAACGGCAGCTTCTTGCTGAACCTCTTCCTTCAAATAAGTATCAACATAGGCTGACAAATAGTCTTTCTTGGCTTCTTCGTCGCCCTTTAAATTCCAAACTTGAGGTAACATCCCAAATTTTAGAGCGCGTTCAATATTAAACTGAGATTCAATTTCAACTTGTGAAAAAGGATAAAAATGTCGAACCACAGCTCTGCCTGCAAGTAGATTTACATTTTTCTTTTTCAGCTTTCTTGCGCTGGAACCAGTTAAAATAAACTGAAGCTTATTAGATGATTCAAAAATAAGAGAGTGAACTTCGTCTAAAATTTCAGGCAGTTTTTGCACCTCATCAATAACAATAGTTTTAAATTTAGGATTGCCCTCAACCACCTCACGCAGCAAATTTAAATTAGTAGAGTATTTTTGAAAATCTTGTGCCTTCAGTAAATCGATAATGAAATCTGGGTTGGCTTGTTTTCTCAGCCAGGTTGATTTACCAGTTGCTCTCGGGCCTAATAAAAAAAAAGACTGATTCGGTTTATTTAAAATTCTTTTTGACGTCATAACCGTCATTTTTACCGTAAAAACGACGAAAGTAAAGTCAATATTTGGCTTTTACCAATATGAAAAATATTTTTCTTCACACGCTCGACCAGCTGGAACATACGGGTATCAATCGCAGAACCCTATATAAAGTGTTTGATCAAAAAGGAAACCCCAGCTTTGGGCTTGTTAGTCAAGTTATGCAGGGATTAGGTCTTCAAATTGTAGTTAAACCTAAGTCCACTAAAAAAGAAAGGCAGCTTAAAAGATCTAGAAGATATCTATTCTTAAAGTTCGGCTTCGACTGAAGTCTAAGTATTTTAAAAGCTATTTTTCTTCATCTTCCCCTGGGCGGACTGGGTAACCGTCTGACCATTTCTCTTCGAAATTATAAAATACAAATCACTAGGGAGTATCCTCATCTAAAAGAGCTACGAGATCAAATGAGGACACACTCTAGGCAGGCTGACAAAAAACAATTACTTTTATTTTACAAAAGAAATATTTTTTCCAACGCCTGTGATTTTTACCCCAGACTCAAGACTGCATAACAATGGCATACTGAAATCATCTTTATTAGCCGGATCATGAATCATGAGCGATCCTAACATATTGATTGAATTAAAATTTAAAAAATAGAGATAATTTTTTTCGCTGATGTAAATAGAGTTTGAATCCATTTCTTCACGCTGTGCTTGTAAATCCTTAAACGCATAAGAATTCTTAACTTTAAAATTATCTAAAAAGGCATATCTCTTATCCACGTTTTTCATTAACTCTAAATTGACTTGCAGCTGGTTTTTACTGTTTTTTAGAACTGTTACTGCTGAATCCTCAGTTGAACCAGAGCATCTCATCACGGTTTCCCAGGAATGATTTGCCTGAACTTTTATAGCTAAGATCGTCAACAAAATGAACATCCAGGTATTTTTTTTAATCATAAATTCCTCGCAATGGCTTAAATCGCATTTACACAGCTTACACAAATATATGTGTTCTAAATTGCATTACTTAAGCCAAAGCTAGTTTGTCGCTGGTAATAGAAATGTATAAGAGAATTACTCTGAAACAGGCTGACTGCTTTCGATACAAGCTTACCATTCCAGGACTAGGGCGTGTCCTCATTTGATCGAACGTCGCGAGATAATCAAATTAAGTCGAGTTAATACCAATTTCCGAACCACTGGCGTAGAATCATCAATGATACGATACAGTTCTTTTTTGTTTATCATTTTCCAATTCAATTCTGGAAATCTTGAAAAACGTCGCCCTTTTCGCGAAGAAATATAAAGCGCATCAAATAAAGCTTTTTCCGGAGAAGCAATATTATACATTAATTTATTCGAATGCGTTTCAATGCCTTTTTGCATAAGATTTGGTTGTATGTGAAAAAATTCAAATTCACCAATCGAACTCGATAACTTACGTCCATGACCAGTCGTCGCAATTTGAATAACCTGCGGAATTTGGGAAATTACATCATGCCGGTGCAAAGCAGTTAAAAATGAAACGTAACCCTGCTCATTACCCAACAAATACGGCACAGCCCCATATGGAGAAAAAAAAGGATGCTGAGTCTGCCCCCAAACTCCACGACTAATAATTTGAATCGATTTTTCTTTTTTTAGGATTTGAAGTTGTCTTGATGCCGTAGCAATTGGAATTTTTAATGCCATCGCATATTGCCTGGTTGTAAAAAATATATTTTGATTTAAAAAATTAATTTTACTCATTTAAATATTCCGCAATGTTTTTACAAATTTGCTCCCACGTAGATTCATTTCCATATTGTTTTTTTGATTCATTTTCCAAATACTCGACGACTTGCCCTTGGTAACTTAAAAAATCAAGGCTTAATAAAGCGATAAATGCTTTTTCTCGTTCGTCTGCAGTTGTATTTTGATCTATATTTTTTTTATTTAGATGACCACTTAAATAAAAAACATACAGATCAAAAACGTCACGCGCCTGAACCTCAGTTCGGCCACCTAAGGCTTGTATCTTCTGGGCTATAGCTAGTTCAGCCCCGTAATGGCGGCATTGAAAACTTAATCTTTTATAAGGTAAAATAATTTCTGGAGATACTAATTCTGTTTGAATATGCTGATCAGATATTTTTTTTCGACGAGAAAATTCTACTTTTGTAGGGAATTCATCACCATTGCTATTAATCAATCGCAACCTAAATCTTTGCGTAGTTTCAGTGTGCTTTGCTTTTGCTGGATCGTTTATTTTTAGATTTTCTATACCATATGTTTGAAGATTTCTTAAAAAAGAAGGATCGCGCAAGATTTTGTATCCATTTTTTTTTAAAGTTTCAACACTTCCGCCAAAAACATCCAAATCCATATCCTCTGAATACCGCGGACTTTTAAAGTAAAATCGCAAATTAACGCCTCCTTTAAGGGCATACATCTGTGGATCAGATATTCTCAGCAACCTTTCCAAAAAAAGAAGGTGAAAAACCTCGCGCTGTTGTTTATCGGTATATTTATCCATCGGTATATTATGTATTTGAATTGATCAATTTGTCAATTCAAATACATAATGCAAAACTCTATCAGCAACAAAACAATGAGATCTAAATCACGTCATTTGGATTGTAGCAAAACTCTTTGGGCATATTACGAGTATTACCATGAACTTTTCCTGTACCCAAGATGATCGTGCTTTTGCGAGCATAGACGTCGCCACGATACTGTGTACGCACTGATGTTAAACGAATCTCTAACAGTTTCATCGCCCGCTCTGTTTCGCTGGCTTGTGGATTGGATTGTTTGTAGGCATTAAACAAACTCAAATGAGTTGAATTGAATCCCCCATTTTGCACTACAAAATCATACATCAACAACATCGATCTGAATTCACGAAAACCGAATGTTTGAAAATAATTTTGTGCTTTTTTGTAAAGTCTAACCGCAGATTCGACCTGTAATGAACGATAGCTTGCAGAATTCGCCATACTTTGAAAAGAGTTTTTCCAACGAGGAATAAATGTTCGACCATCACCACCGGCGTAAAGCTGACCCACCGCCCAGTTTACAGAACCAGAGCTTGAACTGAATGCAGAAAATCCCATCGGACTTTCATCTAAAGGAGATAAAGACATTTTATTTGGAAACAACTCTGGCGATTCTTCTTCCTCAGCAAGTGCTGCCATAAAACTGTTTTGCAACAACATGTTTTCTAACGAAGTAAAATCACTGTTAGCAAAAAAAGACTGCATCTGATTGCGATCTTGAGTGCGAAATTTTAACAACAATGGTTGCAAACTGCCGCTGCCAAAGTTTTGCTGTAACAGACCGAGACTCATCCCCATGCCATCAAAATTATTTGTGATATTAATCCAACCCTGACCACCTTCATAGCTGCCGGTTAAATTTAAACTGGTAGCCAGTGATTTGCGGTCTTTAGCTGGCAGTGTTTGCGGCCAAGAAATACCTTGAAAGCTCAAGCGACCACAGATATTTAACGAACCATCTGTGCCTCCGTCGGAGCCATTGCCTGAACCACCATCACCTGCCGCGGCGTCGCCACCTTGCGAAGAAGCTTGCGAGCTGTCTCCAGAAACGTTGTCTGCAGAAAGGTTTTTTCCGCAGGCAGATAACGACAGGCTTGCAACAAACAACCATCCATATGTTTTAACAATTAATTTAGCCATACTTTCTTTTCGGCTTTATTAAGAAAGAAACAAGACCATGGTCTGTGTATTTTTCGATAGAATTTCGCAGAAAGTGTCTTAGTATTTTACATTAAATTTTACAGTGAAATTTCCTGGATCTTATTTTTTCGAAGCAATATTTTGCCGTCATTACTTTCATATTTTTGTTTAAAATATGACTAAAAGAATGACAAAAAAGTTAGGTTTAATTTGGGGCGTGCTAATTAAATCAAGGGTAACGAAAGCGATACGCTCGTAGGCATTGAGCGCCAAAATAGGAGAGCTAATTTTTCTTTTTTTGAAACCTAAAGGGCTTTCTTTTTAAAAACAGCCTTTTCAAGTTTTTCGATTCTATCAGTTAAATCTTCTTCACCTAAAACAGCGTTTCGAAGCTTTTTATTGATCCAAGTTAAATAGCCAACACCATCATCTTTGGCTTTCTTTTTAGCAACCTCAATAATTTCATTATCAAGACGAATAGACGTTAGCGTCTTTTGTTCGCGAAGTGCAGATTCGACTTGAGATTTAGATTTAATAGGCCCTTTAATGACGGTACCTTTTGAGAAATCATAATTGCGCTTCATAAAATTTCCTTTCCTTTTTGTTAGCTTTGCGAGCTGAAATTATTCGAGTTATGTTTTCATCTGGATAAGCCACTACGACGACCAGAACATTTAATTTTTTACACATACCTAGATAAACGTACGTTGTTCACCTGAATCAGTATCTTCTTTTAAGACGACAACAATTCCGCTTTGAAGAGCTTCTTTGGCCTGCTGAAAAGCAATACCGTGTTTTTGTAGGTTGTTTTTTCTTTTTGAATATCCCATTCGTATCGCATTTATTAATCGTACTACAACGTAGTACAAAAGTAAATATGGGCAGACTATAAATAACGTAGTTTGAGTCGTCAGGATCGATCAACGTTTATCATATTTAAATATTTAAGTTTTCAAATGTTGCCCAAGTCCGAATACTCACGAGAGCGCGTATCGTATTATGATTTTTTATAACTTTAATGCGCTGGATCTCCAGGGGCTAGATCAATAGTCTGGGTAACGCAAACAGGGAGCAGAACAAAAGGTTCTATCATTTTAGCACAGAACCAATTTTCAAAAAATTTCCGTCCCCGAAAAATAATTTAAGATTGCGAGCCCCGCATAAATTAAATTTCTAAATACCACTGATTCTGGAAATGGCGAGTCTGATTCTAAGGTGAAGCTCAAAAAATTTCTCCGTAGCGATTAAGCTATGCGGCAATTTCACAGGCTCTTAACATTAAAATTTTTAGCGTAAAATTTTAGTAAAAACAGTTTCTGCACCAGCTGTTTTTTCGTTTTTAATTTTAATATCCATTTCTAAATCCATTGACTGTTATTCGCGAAATGAATAATAAGTCCAATCTATATTGTTTTGTGAGCATTAGCAAAATCCCAGGCTGGTTATTTTTATAATCACGTGAACTAATTTGACTAAATTCAATTATTATTGACATAATTCTGGTACAAATTAGAGCTCATCAGAAAGTCAGCTCTTTAAATTAAAGCTGATCTCATAATTTTATTCAACATAAGCAGCCGAGTAAATGCATCGCGCGAGGTAAAAATGAAATATTTTTTAACGACAATTACTTTCATAATATTTATTGCTTGCACAATGACACCAAGCAATCCTGGCTTAAAAGAAGATCTTTTGCAAAAAATTAAATCCGTCTTCTTAGAAGAATTACCAATCCAACCAGCTAACCAAACAGAACTTCCACTGCTAGAACAAGACAAAGTTAAAAAATTTGACGAAAGTATAAAATCTCTTATTTATGAATATGACTCTGATGGAAATTTGCTATTACCAGAAGGTGATTTTACAATTCCTGTTATGACATACTGCCTACAGTCTCAAAGTAGCAGTCCGTCTAAACATCAATATACCCTTAGTACATTGATCGGAAAACGAGCTGATATTATTAAAAAAATTACGTCACGAGCCAGCCCACAATTTAGTTTTGATAAAATCCAATTACTTATTTGGAGTCTGCAAGCAGATTTAAAATATTCTGAACTTTCTGAAAACAATAAGGCAATCATTAATTTTCTATTTCTAGAAACTCCGTCTGAGCTGAAAAGCTCTTTACTTGACAAATTAGAAAAAGAGACTTGGTTTAAAAACGACAAAATTCTCAATTTACTTGGAGATGCTGGCACGCAAATTCGAGAGCTTCAAAATATTCACGAGCAAGCTTTTGCGGCTCAGGATGATTTTAATAAATTTTCCGCATTGATAAATACTCAAACAACTAAGCCCAGCGCATTCAAAACAACACCTTGGTCGCAAATCGAAAATAATATCTCTGCTAGATTTGTCACTGAGGGGCATTATCAAAACATAGGCTTTCTGCAAATCCACGTACAAAATACCAAGAGCAATCGAACTATAAACAACTTTAGTAGAGAAAAAATAAAAATAAATATTTCATCTTTGATTGCAAATCCACGTGATAAAAGCATTCAACCCCTGGCTTTTTCACCTATTTATGGAATAGGTGGAATTGCGGCTACAACAGCAATTATAGAGTCGCCTGCTGCGACAGCGCTAATTATTGCAGCTATATTGGCAACACAACCGATCAACTGGGATAAATATTTTGATTTACGATACTTTGCCAACAATAGCTCGGAAAAAAATATTATAGACCAACTTCGTAAAGGAAATTTAACTTTACAAAAAGAACATGATAAATTAGAAAAACCAGCAAGAGATGCAGGTATTATCTCCGGAAAAACAAAAGTTACTTCCCAAAAATCAAACGGCCGCGTCAGAGAATACACCAAACCTGATGGAGAAAAGTCTTGGGATTCAGACTTTGAAAAAATTAAAGGCAACCAATCAAAAACACAAGACGGTCTTGATTATAAAACCACAGATGAAGGAATTAAGGTTATTAAGCGACCACCAGGTGACAAACAACCTCACCATACTATTGAATTTCAATCACCTAAACAAAATGATAGTGGCCTAAAAGTTAAAGTGAGGTATGAAAAATGAGATACAAATCAAAACTAAAAGGTGTTTACTTTGAACCGATTGATTCGCCACTTAGCACAAAAGAATCTTTATGGCTTTTATCCACCATCACCGACAATAGAGATGTTCATTTTTTTTTCCAAGAAACAACTCATCTAAGTCTAATTCATCAAATTACAATATCTACCTTTGATGCATACAGAATTATGCAAGAAGGCACCGCCGCCACATGCATCAGTAAATATTTTAAGTCAGATACGCCCTCTGAAAAATGGCAGTTCAACAAAAAAGGTGAACGCCGTGAGCTATTTAAAATTTGGGGCACTGGTTTTGTCAAAGAAATTTACAGCAATAGTTATTTCGCAAATTACGAGCCCTCTAAAAAAATAGACCAGTTTGAATATTGCATTTACACCTCATCAGAGGTCGTCGAGATGATCACGCAAAATCCCCCCGCCTGGAAAACACATAAAAATCGTAAACTGGCAGACATATTGCGTGAAATCGTCGAAAATTTGTCGAACGGATGTGATGAAAAGTAGCCGCACAAAAGAAAAGCAAAAACTCCAGTCTCTCCAAGCAAAATACTGAAAATATAGTTTCCAGCAAGCGCTAGACATTAACCAAAAGTTAAGACATAGTGAGCATTCTGATGGCAAAACAAACTTTGATCAAAAAAATTACTGCCTATAAACCGCTTATGGAAACCCTCACCAGCCGTCTGCTTACGAAATTATATCTATGAAAAACTCGATTGCTTCTGACATCCAACAACCCCAGCACATCAAGAGCACCATTGCCATTGAAACCAAAGGGTTGGCAAAAACTTTTAAAACTTATGAAAAGCCAGAAGGCCTTTGGCAGAGCGTTCAAGGTTTTTGGAAACGTAAATACATTGAAAAACAAGCTCTTGCCCCAACGGATCTTACCATCGAAGCAGGTCAAATCATTGGACTGGTCGGCGCCAATGGCGCGGGTAAAACGACTTTATTGAAAACACTGTCGGGCCTGGTGCACCCCAGCCACGGAACTGCCAAAGTATTAGGTTACGAACCTTGGAAACGAGAAACTGCTTTTTTAAAAAAAATGAGTATTTTGCTTGGACAAAAAAATCAGCTTTGGTGGGATTTACCTGCAGTTGATAGTTTTGCTTTACTGACAGAGATTTACGATTTAGATCGCGATGCCGCTCGTGCTCGAGTCAAAAAATTATCTGAGCTTTTAGATTGCACTCAGGTTTTACAAACTCAGTTGCGTCGGTTGAGCCTGGGTGAGCGCATGAAAATGGAAATCATTGGCGCACTTTTGCACGAACCAGAAATTTTATTTTTAGATGAACCAACGATTGGCTTAGATATCGTTGCCCAATCCAGCATTCGTCGATTTTTAATTGATTATGTGAAAGAAAAAAAACCAACAGTGATTTTAACCAGTCACTACATGGATGATATCGCCAAGCTAGCAGATCGATTGCTTTTAATTAGCAAAGGGCAAATCGTTTACGACGGCACCGTCGACAGTTTTGTTAACAAAAGTGAAAGTCGTAAAAAAGTTTCTTTTTACTTGCGAGAGCCACTGCAAAACTCGATTTCTCTTTTGCCACATATTGAACTGCAATCGGGTCTGCAAGAATTCTCAATTGAAGTTTCAGAAGAAGAGCTCGCCCCTGCTCTTTCAACCATTACGCAAATTCCTGGGGTGCAAGATTTAAAATTTGACGAGGCCAATTTTGAAGACATTATTCACCGCTTTCTTGAGAAGGAATCTCGCGTTCTTTCGCCTAGCGGTTCTCACAAATCTTGAATATCGAGTGAATTTTATCACCGATGTAGCGCTTCAACCCGTGGTCACGGGCTTGATCGAATTGACGTTGTGGCAGGCCATCTTTGCCTCAACAGAAAACAATACTATTGGTGGTTTTACCAAAGAATATTATTTATCTTACGTTCTATGGGCAGCCTTTATCAGTCGCATCACCACCAACTGGATGTATGAAATGCGCATGACAGAGGAAATTGATTCGGGATCAATCAATGGCTTATTAGTTCGTCCAATGAGTTTTTTTGAGTATTATCTCAGTCAGTTGTTAGGATATAAATTTGTCACTTCCGTTTTCAGTTTAATCATTCCATTTGTTTTTTGTTATGCAATGAATTTACCAGTGATTTATTCTCGCTTTATTCCTGCTTTTTTGCTCATTGGTTATTATTTAATTTTCACCCACATCTTAAGCTTTTGTGTTTCAAGTGTTGCCTTTCAATTAAATCGTACGCATTCACTGACCACGGCAAAAAATTTAGCTCTATGGTTGCTCAGTGGAGAGCTAATACCACTGGATCTTTTACCAGAACCCTATCGTCATTGGATTTTAGCACTGCCTTTTTGTAATGCCGTGTTTGTTCCCGTCGGTTATCTGACCGGCCGTCTGAACGATGATGCGATCTTGCATGGTTTTTTATCGGTGACGATTGGTATCGTTATATTTAGTTTTGTTGCTCATCGTATGTGGCACTGGGGTTTGAGCAAATACACAGGGACTGGAGCATGAAATATCTACGCCTGCTTGTCGCATTTGCCAAAGCCAGTTTTATTGCCGATCTTCAATATCGCGCAAACTTTGCAACCAGAATTGTTACAGATATTTTTTGGTACCTGGCACAAATCATAACTTTTGAAACCATTTATCATCACACTCAAAAAATAGGCACCTGGGGTGTTGAAGAAATTCGAATATTTCTTGGGATTTTATTTGTGGTTGATGCTTTGTATATGTTTTTCTTCAGTGAAAATTTAGATAAAATCTCTGAGCGAGTCCGCAAGGGCGAACTGGATTTGCTACTAGCAAAACCTGTCAATTCACAATTTATGATCAGCTTTCAACGCTTTAATACAGCCATTATTGGCAACCTCATCATTGGCGTTACTTGGTTGATTTTTTCTTTGATTAATTTCAGCCAGACGCATGCTGAAACTTTTCATTGGTCTCGTTTATTTTGGCTTTTTATTTTAATTCCATGTGGATTGATTTCTGTTTATGTGGTGCGATTCTCATTTGCCACAATGGCTATCTTTTTAACTCGAGCAGAAAGCATTCAATATCTTTGGTTTCAAATTTATCGTTTAGGCATGCGACCCGACAGCATCTATCACCCTTGGCTGCGTTTTGCGATTCTAACGATCATCCCGGTGGGCAGCATTGCCAGTGTCCCGACCAGCTTTTTGGTTGATACACCCAACCCCGCAATGTTGCTGTGGGTGATGATATGGTCAGTTCTACTTTTGTGGTTGAGTAAAAAATTATGGAAATTTTCTTTAAAATTTTATTCTTCTGCAAGCTCTTAAAATTTAAAGTTCAGACCATAGATACTTGGCAGATACTAGGTAGATAATTGGCAATGACATGCGCTAGAACATGGATGAGATAAAATATCCAACTGTCAGAACAGCAAGTAATTTGATATGTGTAGTTGATTTTTCAGTGACCTTATTTAAAAACTCATAACAAATAGTTTCTACCATTTTGTGCCTCTTGTTTTTTGATTTTTGTCTTAAAAAAAAGAGCGCTTATTTACATAAGCGCTCTTTGATTCAAACTTTTAGTTATTTACGTATTGTTAATTTGTAAATATATTTTCAAAATTATTTACACAACTGACTGATCAAACCTTGCAATTTAGACAATTCTTTTTCAAGGTCCGCTGCTCGTTGAGAAAAGTAAGCTCTACGCTCAATTCCAACTCTTGATTCTTTAACATCATCAACGCTGGATGAAGACAACAGCAACTTTTGTTTTTCAATTTGTTTATTTAACGACTCTAGTTCTACGACCAAAGCAGTTTGTCGTTTTTTTGAAGATTCGACTAGCACCCTCGCATCATTTAATTCAATTTTTATTTTTCTTATATTTGACTCATTTCGCTTAGAAGTCTGCTGCGTCAAAAAAGTATACTCTTTAATTAAAATCGAAACTCTTTTTTCAAAGTCAGATATTGAGAGAGTAATTTTTTCTAGGCTTTTCGTCAGCTCATTTCTTCTTGCAAACATTGATCCCAAAATCCTTTCGTTATCTTGCATGCTAGGTCTCACACTGGATCCAACATTTGTTCGTGAAAACATTTGCGCCACATACAAATCACGCTTAACTGATGAAGCTTGATATGAATATTGAGAACAAGCTACTCGGCTTTCGATACTGTCATTAACTCCTGCTAATGAATTGAAAGCAGTCAATGTAATCGCTACTGTTAGAATAGAATTTAACAACTTCATTAATATCCCCCGATTTAATGTTGATGTGAACCTTACGAATATATAAAGCAATACGAGGGCCAGATCGCAGGTGCCGTAAAATGTCCCTGAACACAAAATGGGTGAATAAAGAATGATAAGAAAATGTCTCACATAGGGAATAAATAGCGCATCTATTGGAAACTCATAAACTATTAATCACTGTCTAAATTTAATTTTTTTGTTATTTTGTATACAGAATAAATCTCAAAATATTACGCTGGTTTTTTCTTTTTCTCTTCAGCTGCAAATAGAACCTGAAATACCTTTTCGCGCATGGTTTGGCTGCGGAATGGTTTTACGATATATGCATCAACATGATACTTCTTGGCGAAAACAATTTTTTCTCGCTCATTGCTTTGTTGCGAAGTTACAAATATAAACGGCGTCTCTTGACGAACACGGTGGCCACGCACGGCCCGTAACAAGGTCAAACCATCAGTCTGTGGCATCTCCCAATCAGAAATGATCAAATCCACCTGCTGAGTTTCGTCAGCAAGCAAACGATAAGCCTCTGTCCCATTTTTAGATTGCAGAAAATTTCTGAATCCAAAATGAGTCAGGTACTCGATCATCAATTTTCGGATCTCATCGTCATCATCGACGACCAAGATCACAATCTGATCTAACTTTATCATATCTTATCAGCATGCTCCTGCCTGATCGGCAATAATATTTCAACCAACAAACCACCTTGTGGGTGATTACTTAAAATCAATTTACCTTGATGTTCTATTTCTATAATTTCACTGCAAATTGCTAAACCCAGTCCTGAACCACCCTCACCTTTTGTGGTAAACAGTGGTTCTCGAACTTTGTTAATCAAATGCTGCTCGATTCCTGGACCGTTATCACGAATTTGTAATGAGATAATTTCTGGTGATTTTTTATGAGCTGAGATTTCTATCTCACCACCATTTGGTAAAACATGAACGGCATTAATAAATACATTCATTAATACTTGTACCAAAGAGTATTTATTTGCTTCTAACAAAATAGACTCAAAATTTGTTTTTATCAGATTGATATGTTTTTTGCGAAATTGAAAATTCATTAAATCCAAGGCTTCATTAATTGGCTGTAAAATATCAATCAACTGCAGCTTGACAGGAACTGCTTGCTCATTGCCCTCAATTCCTTGTGCTAAATTTTTAAATCGAGACAATACATGACCTGCCGTTTCAGATGCAGTCAGAATAGTTTCTAAAGCTTGTCGCATACGTTCTGGTTCGTTCTTGATCAATGCTAAATCTGCATTGCCTACAATTTGCATAAGTAAATTACCGAATTCATGAGCCACCCCACGACCGATAGCCGCGACTGTTGCAGTTCTCTCATTTTGTAATAAACGTCTTTGAATTTCTTGAATCTGTTCATTTTGAAAAGCTTTGAGTCTTTTCAAATACCATAACGAAGTCAAATGCCGTGCTTTTTGAATGATTTCGCCTTCAGAAAACGGTTTATTTAAATAATCCCAACGGTCCGTTTGCTCGACACCCAAATAATTTTGTATCGAATGGACGGAACGATCATGGTAGGCCGTTACAAATACTGCATAGATCTCTGAATCTAATGCTAAAGTTTGTTTCACCAACTCTATACCATCAATGTCTGCATTCAACATCACATCGAAAAATCCCATTGCATAAGGTTTTCCTTCTTGCAGGGATTGACGAATTTTTTGCAAAGCCTCTTGCGGAGTATTAACCACCGTAATATCAAATGGTATTTCTGCCGTAGTTTCAGAGGGTGCCGTGTTTTGCAATTGCCGGCTAGATCGTGGTTTGACGGGTTGACCTTGCTCATTGACCGATACTAAAACCGATTGCAAGCTATCCGCCACTGATTTTTCATCATCCACGATCAGCACTCGGCGGTTAAGCTTAGGCTGGGGTAATAAGCTTGAGTTCGCTTCATTATTGTCAGCATGATTGCTCTCAACTGTGTTTAAATACTTTTTAGCCAGACTCATGCCACGGCTCCTATTTTATTTTTATTATTTTTATTTTGTTTATCATTTTTAGAAAGTGGAAAACTCATTTCAAAAATTGTTTTTTCATTTATTGTGGAGCTCACAAAACGAATATCTCCACCTTGCGATCGCAAAAATCTTCGCGAAATGCTCAACCCAAGCCCCGTGCCTTCTTCTGAAGATTTTGTGGTAAAATATTTTTCAAACAATTGGCTGTGATATTCTGTCGCTATACCAGGGCCATTATCTTCAAAAGTTAAATAAATTATATTTTCTTCTTGCCGAGTTCGCAGCACGAGATAACCTGCTTGGTTCATTTTTTCAACCGAACGAGAGCGTAAGGCCTGATAGCTGTTTCTCATCATATTTGTGACCGCTTGAATGACCTCATCTTTGTCAATCTGTACCCAGTCCTGTTCCGCTTGCAAATCCAATTCAATGACAAAATTATTTTGCTCAAAAAGATCACTCATAATCTGCGAACACTCTTTAAGTAGATCGTGCAATGAACATTTCTTTTTTTCTGAATTGACGGAAGAAAGCTTACGCATACTGTTAACGATTTTATTAATTCGCTGACCTTCTTTGGTTACAAAATGAACGTCTTCTTCAAGTCCCTTTATTTCTTTTGCCAAATCATTACGAACATCATCAATGTTTTTAAAATCTTCGTCCCACAAATTCATATTGTTATGCAACTGAGATGGCTTTTGCCAGTCTGCAATCAGACGTTCAAAACCACCCTCTTGATAATTTTGTTTCCATACCTGCTCTATATCCCCAAGTACATTCAAGGTCGGCAGCATTTTATTATTAATTTTTTTCTCTACCAACCCCATTCGGGTTAACAAACTGGTCAATGGATTTAAAACCTCATGTGCGACCCGTCCTGCAATTTCACCGGCTGACGCCAATCGTGTTGTGCGCAGCAAAGCTTCTTGCGCCTCTCTGACTGCACGATTTTTTTCCTCTAATTGCTTGGTTCGATCTTTGACTTTATTTTCTAATTCTAGATTCATTTTTTCTAATTGATCCCGTGATACGCGCAAATCAAAAACCATTTGATTTAAACACGTCGCCAAAACCCCAGTCTCGTCTTTGCTTGTTAAAATAACTGGTGAGCTCAGATCCCCTTGTGAAATCATTTTCATGCGATTCATCAAAATCAGCAACGGCTGCAATATCGATCGCGAAAGCATAATTGCAACCATAAAAGCAAAAGTTAAAACCATTGAGCAAAACAAGATAGAACCTTCTATCAATGATTGTATTGCTGAAAAGGCTACACTCTCTGGAGTTTCAGTTAATAGCAACAAATGCCCTTGTAATGCCCAAGCATAAGCACCAAGACGTTTCTCACCATTCACCGCATATTTCATCACACTGACTGTGCCCTGATCATTTTTAAAAGCAGCACGCAAGATCGGATTGTCTTTATTAATGCTCTCATTTTTCCAAAACGATAGCCCTTCTTTGGTCCAGGCCGAAACAGATCCTAATTTATTTTCTTCAACCTGTGTTTGTAATGAATCTAAACTGAAAAAACCCACAACTATTAGCTCGCGAGCTTTAGCTGTAGAAATTGTCATGGGTCGCACGAATGCCAAAATATTATTGGATTTATTTTTTTCATTTGAATTCATTTTTTTAATATCAGGCTGTAAAACAAAGTAGCTGGGCTCAGATTTTTGCCAAAAGTCTTTTGTTTTTGATATTTTCTGTAATAAAAGTTTTTGATAATTATCTGCATTGCCATTCAATGCAGTATAATTGCGCATTGCCTGCATATTGTTTTTCTCAAACACACCGACCCACAACACATCCGTATCACGACGAAAAAAATCATCACTCCAGCTGGCTGTTGTGGGATTTAAAGACGAGACCGCAAACAATTGAAATTGGTCAGACCATTTTGATATTTTACCATCAATTTCTCGTCCCAAATTGCTGATTTGCTGTTTATGAGATTCGAAGACAAAATCGCTTTTATCATTTTTAAATATTTGAATCGCTAAAAATAAATAGGTCAGGGTGCTTGCTCCCAGCAAACCCACCATAACCAATAAAAATTTATAACGTATAGAAAATTGTACTTTCATTGTCGAATCCTTCAGTAGGATTCTTCGACAAAATTAATGAAGAGCTAGAGTCTAGTCCAGCCTAGTAAGCGGCTTGCGCTGTTGGAATAAGCAATTGGGTGCCAATTAGTAATTTGCTACCACGTCTGATTCTGTTTTCTTCTTGGAGTATACCAATTGGAATATTGTATTTTTCAGCAATCTCAACCAATTTCTCGCCTCTTCTCACGATGTGAATTCGAGGACGTCTTGCAATTTTAACTGATTTTCGTTCTGGTATCAGTGTTTGTGGTTTTGCAGAGTTGCTACGATTGTTGACTGGGATGACCAATCGCGAACCTACGCGTAACACCGATTTCTTAGTCAAGTTATTCGCCGATCGAATGGCTTGGATGCTCACTCCATATCGATGAGCAATAGTTGTCAGATTTTCTCCTGGACTTACGACGTGGTCAGAAGTTGCGGCAACTGGTGCTGTCGCAACTTTGGATTCAGCAATTTGTCTTGATTGAGGCTCTCGATCTGCAGTTTGCGGAGTTTTTTGTTCAACGACCATATTTGTGTTAGATGCTCCTGGATCTGCTGGTAGACCTTCATCTTTCGGAACTTTTAATTTCATCCCCGCTTTTAACTTACTGGCACGAGATAACTTATTCATTTTTCTTAACTCTTCAACACTGGAATTATAATCATCGGCAATCTCCGACAAAGTATCACCAGGCTGCACAACGTAAAAAACACCTTTGCTAGTTACAATCTCGGTATTTTTAACAGCTTCAGTTTCTTCAGGAGTTACAACACTTGCTTGAGTTCCTACAACTGATGGGTTTGCAGAAGAATTATCTGGAGTACTAGCTGTAACATTTGATGGAACCGCCGGAGCTTCAGCCGCAGACGTCGGCGCTGCCGCGACTTCTGGAGTAGCAACTGCAATTGGCTGGACTGGAACTGGCTTGTTTGTTTTTGCAACGTATTTAACAACGACTGGCTTTTTTCCGCTGCGATCAGGAACTGCAATACGTTGACCAACCTTTAGTTTTTTTCCTTTTTTCAAATCATTGGCATCACGCAACCATGCAACATTGGTACGATATTTTTTTGCAATTGTATTTAAACTGTCACCTTTACGAACTTTGTAAATTTCTGTTTCACCAGCATCAGCGACATATTCGATCTTATCAACTGAAGATTGTTGCGCAGCTATCAAACCTTTTTCTTTCATATTGATTGGAACTCGCAACTCTAATGTCTGGTTTTTCAAAGGTGCAATCTCACCCTTAAATTTTGGATTGAGTTGTTTTAAATCGTCGTATTCCATTTCCATTCGTTCAGCCATCTGACGCAAATTGACTGGCTTATTCACAGTGATCAATTCAAATTCAAGAGGACTCATATAATCAATATCAGTGAAACCATATTTTGCAGGGTCATTACCAATTAGCTTAGCTGCAATAAATTTTGGGATATAATTGATCGTTTCTTTGGGAAATCTTTTTTTCCGCGCCAATTCCCAAAAATCTCTGGTGTAATGTCTCATCACTTCTTTTTTAACGCGATTTTCGCCGACATTGTAAGAAGCCATAGCCAAATACCAAGAGCCGAACATGCTATAAAGACCTTTAAAATATTCAGCAGCTGCCTGAGTCGACAAAACATAATCGCGACGCTCATCAATCAACGCATTGATCTCTAAACCAAAACGTTTTCCCGTTGGTTTGATGAATTGCCAATAACCAACTGCGGCCGCACGACTCATTGCTTTCGAGCTGAATCCTGATTCAATCAATGCAATGTAAATCAAATCTTCAGGCAAACCATTTTCGCGAATGATTTTTTTCATCAGCTTTGAATAGCGAGCTGAACGAGACAAATAACGTTCCATATGAGGTCGGCCTCGTCCTTGAAAATAATTAATCCATTTTTCAACCAAAGGATTGATCTCTGTTGGGATTTGCTCAAGTTCTTCAACAACTACTTTTGGCCCCTCTGGCTCATTAGCGTGAAATGATTGAACTTCGTGAACCGATGAGATCGGTGCATTGGGATCATTTACAAGAGGAGTATTGGAATCACTAGAAATCTGATTGTGCGCACAGCCAGAAAGTAAATTGAGCAACAGGGTTGATAAAACAACACCAGTTAACAATCGTGAACAATTCGACGCCGTTTTTAATATTTTTTTATTCATTGCCATACGATCAGCGTAACGAAAAGTCCCCACTGTCGCAATGAAGACTGGCAAAATGACGCTTTCCTATCGCATTTCAGACCAAAGAACAGCTGGTAACTGGACCTTTTTCGACGCAGTTTCAAAAAATGAGTACAAAATTGTATTACGCAAAATTGCTTTTACATAAAAACTTGTTTCATAATATGGAAGTTCGTCCATCCACATTTCTGACCATGATTCAGAGCTTGGATTATCAATCAGATCTTTGATTTCTGCTCGGCTGTAGAAAAAATTCTGCAATCGCCTTGCACCCGCATTGTAAGCAGCTAGACCAAAGGGCACGTGGCCTCGATAAACACGAATCATTTTTGCTAAATAAAAACTGCCCATTTGAATATTTAACTGTGGTTGAAAAATATCTTCAGGCAAGACAACATCTTTCAAAGCCAAATCACCAACAACTTCTTGCGCCGTAGGACCAATCAACTGCATTAAACCATAAGCATTAGAAGTGCTCTGCGCTCGCAATCCAAAACCACTTTCTTGACGAATGAGACTGGCGATTAAAATCGGAGACAATTTTAATTTCGCAGCTTGCTCCTGAATCATTTTTTTATAAACCGAAGGAAAACTCCACTGAACAACCTCCCAGGCTTTTAAACTTGTGTCGGAATCACCAGCTTGATTGATCAATCGTATGGCCATCGGATACAAACCAATCCTTGCTAATTCTCGTGCCCACAACACTTGTGATTCAGCAGACTTTGGCAACGGCAGTTGTGACAATTCATTGACCGCTTCTTTCCACCAACCTTGTTTGGCTAACAATTTTACGCGATTCCAAATTTTTTTCTGCGATTTCAGTAAATAAATCGAACCAGATATAGGCTTTGGCAAATCCACGGATGTTGGCCATTCAAATACAAATGCATTTTGCACAGCATCTTTCGTTTGAGCTTTACGCTCAGCGCGCAAACGCAATCCATAATATGAAAATGGAAATTTATCGATGAGAATTCCAGACTCTTCTTCTGCTCGAGGATTGTTATTTTTCTGCAATGCTCTGATAAGCCAGTACCTTGCGTTGAGCTCGTAACGATCTTTTGTTTTGATGGTTAATACTTTTTCAAAAACTGGAACAGCACTAGAATATTCTTTTTGTCGCAAAAGAACTAAGCCCAATCGAAAATAACATTCTGCTAAATTTTCACCAGCAGATTGTGTACGAATATATTCAGAGAAATATTTTTTTGCTAAATCATATTTACCCAAAAATTGTGAAGACCTTCCGGCCATGTATAATAAATTTTCACTCTCTTCTGCGTCAGCTAAATACTTTAAGGCACTCTCTGAGAGTCGAAGTGATCCTACGTAATCTGAACGTTTATGCAGAGATTGTGCCCACACAGCCATCCGTGTCGGAGCATTTTTTTCCATCAAGCTCAACGCCTTGTCTTGTAATGTAAGATTTTTTTCGTCAGAATTTTTCTGTAAGACACCGTCTGCCAATGTCTGATAAATTGATAAAATTTTATCACTGCTCCATTTCGCCCTGCGCCCGCCTGGAAACCTTTGCAAATATTCGGTGCCATCGGCAATCAACTGTAACAAATCATTACTCAGTACAGAATCGCGCATACGCTGTTCATATGAAAGTTCTTCTTTAGACACATAGTTGTTAATGGAAACATCAAGGTTCTCATCTTTTTTTTCTGAATTTTTGTCTAATTTATTTTTTTCAGTGTTTTTTCCTGCAGTTGTATCTGGTGGTACTTCATTTAAAGTGAAAAAAATTGCATTCAATTTTCCCGAGACTTCTTTTCTATAATTTTCGCTTAGACTTTGTTCGTAATAAAATTGTGCTGCTTTTAACTGAACCTGCAATTGCGCACAATCACCGGCAAAAGCATACAACAATGCTCTATCATTTTTTTCTAATTGATCTTTGATTTCAACCAATGAATCAATTTCTTTCAATGCGCTATCAACCGCCGGATTGTGTTGCGATAGTAAACCCTGAATCAAAGTAAATTTCAAGCGCACCATACTTTTTAAGAGTTCATCACGACTGGCAGTTTGCGAGCTTTTTACAAAAACACTTTCAGCGATTTGCAGAATTTTGATAAGAGGTTCATTTTTTTTCTTTTCTGCATGCTCTTGATTGGCACAGCGAAGTCCCGATATAAGAACCCAATTTTTAACATCCTCATATTGAAGAATATTTCTTTCTGCAAATAGCCGACACTCGGTCCATTTGTGAGCAGCTTCAGCTTGTTTTTGCAAACCAAGAGCATCCAATTTTCTAACTTCCGCAGCGGCATCCCGTTCACTTTTGACAGGAAATCCTTGCCATTGCAGTTTTTCTTCTATGATTTGCGACATCGCTAATTGCGGCAAAAACATTAAAATAAATAAATAACGAAATGAAATTTTTGAACTTGATAAACATATTAAATTTTGGCGGTTTAACTTACTCACTATAGATCTCCTGATGTGAACCAACAGTCTGGCACAATCAAATAGTTCTCAGCAAGCAGAGAAAACAAAATCAACCCATGAATTCACTAAAAAAACGATGGCCACGAAGGTAAATTATCGCTAGAACATGTCATGGACAAAATAAGTTTTATCACGATCACTAACAATCAACCGCCTGCGTCTTTGCAAAACGAAATTTCTGCATTTATGACGAAGTTTCCAATTCCTTGGGAAATTGTGAACAGTAATCAACCAAATTTGACAAGAGCAGAGAATTTGTGGTTGGCATTACAACAAGCTCAAGGCGAATACATGGTGGTGATTCCTGCGGATCTATCGACCCCACTGGCTGACATCTGGGCCTTGTTGCGAGATTTGGCAATCAATCCAAATATTGAATTGATCTTAGGCAATCGACTGACTGATAAGAAAAAATATTTACACCGCAAAAGCTCTTGGCATTCAACTTTAGAAAATATTATTTTAGAAAAATTCAAAAAAGATTCGACAATAGCGACCAAGATTAGTGATCCACTGACACCCTACTGGGCATTACGAAAATCATCTTTTCAGAAAATTCTGAAATCACAAAACAAACCCGTTCTTGGTTGGTATTACACTCCACAATTACTGAAGCTTGCTGAAGAAAATAAAATTTCAATTGCAGAGTTGCCAATTCAATCACAAAAAAAAACTGGCAGCAGCATTCCTCTTTTTAAAGAGTATTTGAGACATTTGTTTTAGCGTTCACGGATATACAACAGACCTAGCGAATAGATGGAATTGAACAACGACGATTTAATTTGGCAAAATAATTTTGCATTGTTGTTTTAATACTTATTGGTAGATCATCAGTTCGATTGGAAAATAGATAATCACGACAATCCATCCATGAATAAAACGCTGCATCGCCAAATCCACCGACATAGTTTTCTGCAAGCATCTGAGCAGAGATCTTTTGCGTCAACCATACCAAGCCATTTTCTTTGATAAGATCTTTGCGAAATAAATCAATCGCAATATCTAAAGACGAAACAAAGCCCACTTGCCCTTGGGCCAGCGCTGCGCCTATTTCATTTTTTGATTTCACCGAATAGACTTGGTGAATATATATCTCGGTTGGGATTTGCGGATAGAGTTTGCGTATCTTCTGGTAAACACCAACATCAACCTGGCCATTGTCACCAATCAAAATAAGTTTATTCGGACGAAAGTTTTCAATCAGTTGCACAATACGTGGAACCTTTTTTTCAATATCGACTGCCGTTGGATCATCTTTTAGGCTGAGATTTTCTTGCTGTGGGAAATTATTGTTATACAAATAAAGTGCTGGCAAAAAATTTAAACCATAAGCTGTCGGCGCATTTGTAACATAGTAAATAATTAAGCCCGGATTTTGTTTTTCAATTAGACGATAAAGTGATGACATTCCTAAAAACTGATCTGTGGTGAGTTGATTTGTGTATTTATCAACCGCATTCAAAATATGCGTCGGGCGAATGGTGTCATCAATGTCGCTGATCAAGAGAGGTTTTCCGCCTGATTGTATTTGCGCATGCGCTTGGTGAATAAAACCAATCAAGAGAATAATAGGTAGAAATTGAATTGTTGTCTTCGATACCAATTGTATGGCGGATTTAGCTCTCATCTTTACCCCTCTTTAAGAAAGAAGAGAGCCTAGCATTTATTATTTCTAGAAGGTAATTTTTCGAATGCGATTGCAGATTTTTCCGACAACACCGTCAATAAGTTAGACAATCATGAATTAGAAATTTACTGTGCACTAGATGATTTCCTGATAGAATACGTCACATCTGGTTCAGCCGTTTCTGTTAAATTTCCATGTTGAATAAATACTGGTTTATTAGAAAGAATTGATAATTGCGGATTGTAAAGATCTTCACTTTGAGCTTCATATAGTTTTTTGCTGCCATCGACGTTGTGTTTTAAAATATAACCTTTGTTCAAAATCATCTTACCAAACACTGATGCAGCAACAGATGCTGGGACCGAAAATGGCCATGTAGCGTACATTAGAATACTCATATGTTTGTTTGCATCGGACCCGGGCTTCATGATATTCCTGTAATACATTGAGCTCACAGCTGCACTGCCAAGTCCTAAGGTTTTGTTTGCATAAAGCAAACCATTTTTGATAAGCAAAAAATCTGCTAAAAAATCTAATGTATCAGTGGCTTCTTTTGGAGTTTGTCCCGACAATACTGAACAACCAGACAATATTATTCGCGCATTAGGCGCGAAATTTCCACGTAATGGATTTAATGTTAAAACTAGAGTTTTAAGAGACTGTGAATTTTTGGGGTCTAAAATGATATAAAATCCATCCGAATCTAGCGGCCGAAGAGATGACAAAGATTGTTTTGAACCGTGAGACAAAATTGTTAATCCTACAACCTCTTTTTTATCTAAATCTGTGCGCATCCAATTCACAAGTTGTTGGTGCATTCCCAAAAACGTATTTTCACGTATCACAATCACTTTGGCCGTAGGATCAATTTTTTCCCATTTTTCTATTTGTTCGTGTTCATCAAACATGGAATCTCCGCCTCGGGAATCCTCAAAGCCAGTGCTAATAACGAAAACAAGTTTTTGTTTATTTTTTACAGAATATGTTTCAGCAAAACTGTCAGTCAGCTGATAAAATGAGATGAACAATAATGCGCTAATAATTTTAAAAAACCACTTAAAACAAAAAATAGATTTTTCGACATGATTTTTTGAAAATGCTAGACTCATAATTACCCACCTATTCAATCAACAATTATAAAATTTCTTCGAATCACTTCAGTTGGTTTCAATTAATAAGTATTTCAAGTTCAGTGCCATAGAATTGGCACAACTTAGCTGTAATTCTCAAAATGAGACTCTAAATGGATTTTATTGCTAACTATATGCAATGTATTCGTTTAGACCATTATTTGAGACTGGCCAATTATGGTCGCTAATATTTAACAAGTTAGACAATCTTAACCCTCTTTCTTCTTTTTGTGGAGGTCTGGTTTAGCATTAGTTTTTGTTATAGA
>CAZMVK010000017.1:0-31556 GCA_964569545.1 uncultured Bdellovibrio sp. | reverse complement strand
AAAATTATTGATGGTCTGAATGATTATTTAAAACAACGAACTGAAGAGTCCACGGATATCAACGGATGCTTACGACAATTGCAAATGTTGTTGGCGGGCGCATGAAGTTTAAATTCAAATTAGACAAAGTTTTAAATCACAGAAAAAATCTAGAAGATGTCGCGCAGAGAGATTTTCAAGAAGCACAGGCGAATTTAAATTTCGAAATTCAAAAATTATCACAAATGCAAGAGGCCGTGCGTATGGCTCGGCTTGAAGCTTTCAAGTTTCAATCAGATGGCGGAAAGTCCAGCTCACATCTCAATCAGGTCCATGATTATATGGTCGGACAAGACCTTCGCATGGAAAGACAAAAGGAAAAAATCAAAGAAAATGAAAATTTGGTCGAGAACTTGCGTGAAATTTTGCGGGCGAAGGCAATTGATTGTAAAATAATAACTGAGCTGAAACAGAAGAAAAAGACAGAATTTAACATCGAAAAGAACAAATCAGAGCAAAAAAATTCTGATGAACAAAACGTGATGAGATTCGGTCGAGGGGAAGATAAAACATGAAAAACGGCTACGATCAGTTTTTTAAAAATGCTCAGGGTGTTGCCAGCAAGCAGACTCAGAGCAAAAAGCCGGCTGCAAAAAATAATCAGTCTCGTTTTTCATTTCAAAATGAGGAAGCAAAAAAATCAATTGAATCTGGTTATTTGAAAAAACAAACTTTACCCAAAGATTCTAAAAAAATGGCTGAAGAGCTGCGTCTACGTGTACAGGCTCAGAACCAATTGCAGTTTAAAAAGAAACGTCGCAAGAAAATTTCATGGAAAATGGCGAGTGTTTCTTTTTTGGGATTGTTGATTACAGCTGGTGTTGTTTGGCAATTTGAAAAAGTAGAAAGTATTATAAAAAAAGTTGAATTCTCTTTGTTGGGTTCAGTTTACGCTGAAGAAAAAACAGGAAAAGAAAAAGACAGCAAAGATAAAAATGCTAAAGCAAGCGAAGCCAATGCAAAAGACGTGGCAGCTACTGGTAAAGATGCTAAAAATGAAGAAAAAGAAGTCGCAAAAAAAGATTTCACTGAAGACGACATCAATCATTTTAGTAAGTTAAACGATAGAAAACGTGAGCTCGACACTCGCGAAGAAGAACTTAACAAAGTTGAGCAAGAGCTGGCATTACAAAAAACTGAGCTAGAAAAGAAAATGAAAGAGCTTGAAAACACCAGACAAAATATTTCAAAAGTTTTGGAAGAGCGTGTGCAAGTAGATGATAAAAAAGTTGAAAATTTAGTACAGCTTTATTCGACCATGAAGCCGCAGCAAGCGGCTAAGGCGTTTGAAGAGATGGATGAAGGTTTAGCGATTGAGATTCTTGGCAGAATGAAAAAGAAAAATGCTGCTGAGATTATGAATTTGGTAAAAGCAGAGAAGGTCAAAGTATTTTCTGAGAAATACGCTGGCTACAAACGTAATTAATAACTGATAACCACAAGGTTATCCACAACCAGAAAGAGAGGTAAATTTTTTGAAAACAGATCTTGCGAATCTGGGTCTGTCCTTGCGAGGGACGACGGATCGCATAAGCCTGAAGGCACCACAGTCCATTTTGGCTGGGATGAATAAGGGTGAAGCGAATCGTCAGCAACCAGCAGAAGCGAGTTCCTTTGATCAGGTTTTTAAACAAAAATCTGAGCCAAAAGTTGAAACCACATATGCTAACGGTAAGCCAGTGCCGATTGAAAAAGATGTCGATCGCGGCATACCTGATAAGGGTGAAAACCCGAATGTGCAGAGTGGGACAACAAGGGATGAGCCAAGGATGGTCTCAAAAGAAAAAAATAATTGGGACGACAGTGGATCTGTGAGCAAAAGTAGAGAAAATTCGGGAGAGAGTGAAGATGCGAATGAGGTCTCGACAAAAGAGGGATCACAAACGCAGAATAAAGAGCTCAGCAAACAACAACAAGCGATGCTAAAGTTTATGGACTCGATGGAGAATGAATTTGGCATCCCTCCGACGCGAATCGTGGAGGCGATGGCTCAGTTGCCAGCAGACGCTCAAGAATCTCCCCCTATCGAAACTGCTCCACAGGTAATAGATAAACTGAATCTACCAGAAGAACAGCAAGACAGAGCTCTCGCTATGTACGTGGCTATGCTTTCGCAAATGAAGGCACCACCGCAAGTAAAAGCTCCGGAAGCATTCATGGTAACACCTGGTGCAAATCAGGCAATGGTACAGCCGAATCCAGCAGCAGCAGCGGGGCAGAAAAAAGCCATGCTCAATGAGTCGTTGGATAAGCTGAATCAGAGTTTTTTCGTTAATAACAGAGAGCTTGCCGCTGCTTCAGGTAATGATGCCGCAGCAACCACGACTGTTAAAAATGCGAAGACTCAGCCAGTAGATTTGATGCGACCACAAAATAATGAATGGGGTAATGATCAGCTTAAATTGGAACAATTGAAAGCAGATCAAATGACCACCAATCAAATTTATGGTGCAGGCAAAGCCAACAATACAGCAACTGCTCAGGCTTTGCAGCAAATGAAAGAGGTGAACCCAAACGCGCCCGAGTCTCAAGAGTTCTTGAAAAGTTTGGCAGCATTAGGAGCAGCAGCGGCAGCTTTGAATCAACAAATGAAAGAAGAACCTGGACAGCAAGCAGGACAACAGGCAGCAGCGGTGGACTCGCAAGGTAATACCTTGGGTGGACAACAAAACAATCCGTTGTCAGCATTGGGTAATCAACAATCTTCCGTTCAATCTTTAGCAGGACGTTTTTCTGAAGGTTCAATGGGTGATGGTGGGGACTCGGCAGATAACAAAGATTTTTTTGCTACCGATCGTTCAGTTGATGCAAATGCAGCAAAGCCAGCACATCATTTGGGTGCAGACAATAGAGCAGAGTTTAAGGACGTGATGAATACGCAAAATGTCAGTCCGCAAGCTGCTGGAGTCACACCTGGTGAGCACAAAGCCAATATCCAACAAATTATGAATCAAGCTCAGTATATGATTCGTAAAGGTGGTGGTGAGACAAATGTGCAGATGTCGCCAGAAGGTCTTGGTAAAGTTCACATGCGAATTATTGTGAATGAAGGCAAGGTCAGTTTGGAAATGTCTGCTGAATCCAAAGAAACAAAAAAGATTTTAGAAAACTCGATCGGTGATTTACGTACAAGCCTTGGTCAACACAAGATGAGCATTGAACATGTGAAGGTTGATGTTGGCAATCAAAGCAGTGACAGTAAATACTCGGACAGTCAGAATTCACAGAACAGGCAGCAAGACTTGAGTAAAGATATGGGCCAACAAGATGGACGAGATCAAGCCAGACAATTTTGGAATCAATATCGTGATGGCGAGCAACGCAATCAGTTTATTCCAAATCCAGGATTGCGTGGTTATGGAGAGACTCGTCGTCAATTAGCACCATTACAGCCAGGAGCATCTTCTGCCGTCAGTGAAAGAAGATATGTTGGGTCTGGAAAGGGTCTAGGTGTTGACTTGGTCGCGTAAAGGTATGTCACAATAGATGTTGAGTAATTATTGAGTAAGTATTGAGTAAGTATTGAGTAAGCGTTGAATAGTAACAAGGATGAAATTATGTCAGTGATGGGTGTAAAAACTGGAACAAAATCGTGGGGTGATTCCAATGGAAATGAAATCACAAAAAGCAGTGGTGTCAACACGATCAGTGCCAGTGACAAGTCTAAACTTAGCGATGAAAATGTCGGCGATGTTTTAAATAAGATCGCTGATCCAAATTGGGTGGACCCAAGCAAAAAAATTCGTTCTGTCGGTGGCGACAAGATGGATAAAGATGCTTTTATGAAATTGATGTTGGCACAAATGAAACATCAAGATCCAACAAATCCAATGCAATCGCATGAGCTTGCCGCCCAGCTGGCACAGTTCTCATCCGTAGAGCAGTTGCAAAATCTAAACACGACAATGACCGACATGCGAAATGGGCAGAAACCGTCTGAAAGCTTTCAGGCCTTGAATTTTATCGGCAAAGCAGTCAGCGGGGACTCGGCAAAAATTTCGCGAGCCAAGGGCGATAAAGATCACGATATCAAATTTGATTTGGTAGATAATGCGAAAGAATTAAATATTCGTATTCGTGATGCCAATGGCGATGTTGTTCGTTCACTGAGTGTGAAAGAGCTTAAAAAAGGTGAAAATAAAATCACATGGAATGGTCAAGACGAGAGAGGTCAGGCCTTGCCAGCAGGTGATTATCAACTTTTCTTAGAAGCCGTCAACAGCAGTGGAACTAAGATGAATGTGAAGACAGAATTCGAAGGCACCATCACTGGTGTGAATTACACTCCTGAAGGACCTGTCCTTTTGGTTGGTAATCAAACCGTGAAAATAAAAGATGTGAAGAAAATTGTCGACCCAAGTCTTATGAAGAACGACCAGAAAACAAATAATGTATCAGCACAGGACTTGAAAAAGACGGTGACTCCAGATGACAATGATAAAAGAGCTGGTGATGCCACTCCTGCTGTAGGTGCGAATTTGATGAACAACGTCGGCATGTCGAGAGATATGCAATCGAAACTGCAGAAGGAAATAAAGTAAGATGGATGTAAAGAAGGCAAACGCTTTTGAATCCATCGCAAAGCCTGCGGGCTTAGGCAAAACAGATGCTCTTGCCAAGGGTGGATTGCAAAGCGGTAACGACAGCAACAAGGTCGGACCAAGCTTTCAAGATACTCTTGCCAGTACGATGCAAGGTCAAGTGCGTGCCCCAATGGGAGCGGCGATTCCCAACGGAGTGAAATTTAGCAATCATGCGATCGAGCGCATGCAGAGCCGAGGGGTCTCTTTCAATAAAGGAGATTTGGATCGTCTCAACCAGGCAGTTGATAAAGCTTCTGCTAAAGGATCGAAAGATACCCTGGTGTTGATGAACGATGCGGCGCTGATTGTGAGTGTGAAGAACAAAACAGTTGTGACTGTGATGGATCAAGCGGCTCTGAAAGAGAATGTCTTTACCAACATAGATAGCACGATTGTGATGTAAAAGTTTTGAGTAATAAATAGGGCTGGTCCTCGCAGAGGAAGCCCTCCAAACTTAAATCACTGATTGATTGATGTGATTTAAAATGACATGGAGGTCATCGATGGGAATTCTTTCATCATTATACACTGGTGTATCCGGTTTAGTCGCGCAGGGTGAAGCGTTAGGGGTTGTTGGTGACAACATTGCCAATGCAAACACTGTCGGTTTCAAATCAAGCCGTGCAGAGTTTCAAGATATTTTATCAAAAGATTTAAAAGGTATTTTGGGTGGTAATCAAATCGGTCGTGGTACAAAGATTGGTGCGGTCAATCCGTTGATCACTCAAGGTAACGTCGATTCAACAGAAAAGGCAACAGACTTAGCAATTTCTGGTGAAGGTTACTTTCAGGTAAAAGGCAGCGATGGTGTTTCTTATACTCGTGATGGTTCTTTTCATTTCGATAAAGAAGGTGCTTTGGTTACTAATGATAATCAGCGTATTCAAGGTTTTATGGCAGATGAAAAAGGCAATATCTTAAATAAAACTGGTGATATCCGATTTCCAAGAGCTCTCATTCCAGCAAAAGCTACAAACAAATTAAGATTTGATTTGAATTTAGATTCTCGAGTAGAAGTAAATAAGAAGTTTGACCTGAAAGATCCATTTTCGACCTCGCATTACTCAACTGGTGCTGAAATATACGATTCACAAGGTAATAAACATTTGATGACAATGTTTTTTAATAAAACATCAGATAGTAACTGGGAATATCGCGGTGTTGTAGATGGCAAAGAGGTAACTGGTGGAAATCCAGGAGAATCTATCGAGGCATGCAAGGGTAAACTAAAATTTAACGTCGACGGTAAGCTTGATTCACAAGAAATGACTGACAGTAATTTTAATTTTGCGGGTGGAGCATTCCAAGATCAAAAAATAAAAATTAGTTTCGGAGATCCAATTGCTGAGGGCGGAAAAGGTATTGATGGAACTAAACAATACGGTAAAGATTCTGATTTAATTTCTTGGAATCAAGATGGTACAGCTGCCGGTACAATAACTAGTTTGTCATTTAATGACCAAGGCGTGTTGACTGCCTTGTATTCAAATGGTGAAGCCAGAGATTTGTCACAGATCGCATTGGTGAAATTCGAAAATCCAGAAGCAATGTTTAAGGTTGGTAACAATAGATTGAAAGAATCTCGTGAGTCAGGAACGGCAGCCTTGGGCGCATCAGGTAAAGCAGGTCGTGGTAAATTGTTTGCAAAATCATTAGAGCGTTCAACTGTCGATCTAGCGGCAGAGTTCGTGAATCTAATCCAGAATCAGCGTGGCTTCCAAGCCAATGCCAAGACAATCACAACAACCGATCAGTTGTTAGAAGAAGTCATCCAATTGAAACGATAATAATTAATTAAGATAAGTATTAAATAATTCTGAGGGAGTTTATAGGCTCCCTCTTTTTTTATTGTTGAAGGTCTAGTTTTATATTTGGATTGCTGTTGTTAAGATTTGAATTTATACAAAATTGATTTGACCCGACTTATGCTTTCGTAGGTCAATAAATAGACTAAAAAATAATTTACAGAGAAAAACCAATGAAGGATTCATGTGACAATCGACAATCGAATGAGTCAGATTTGACTGAAAAAAAACTTATGCAAGATTCTGAAAACTCAATTCGATCAGTTGAAAAACTGGTTGTTACTGATTCAATTTCAAATTCCAATACTCCCATTTTGTCATTGTCGAATCGTCGAACATTTTTAAAAACTGCGACTGTGCTCACTGGTGGTGGTTTGTTATCGACGATTCTTGCTCCGTTCAAAGCATCGGCGGGATTTATCGGTTTTTGGAAAAAAAAGCCATTTGTGGCTCAGAACAGTCTCTGGGCATGGGGAGCTGGCACGGTTGGGCAGCTCGGTAATTCTGCGATAACAACAAAATCTTCTCCTGTTCAAGTCGGCACTCTGACAAATTGGTCAAAGGTAGCCGTTGGCGGCAGCCATAGCATGGCTATAAAAACTGATGGCAGTCTGTGGGGTTGGGGAGTTAATTCCTATGGGCAAATTGGTGATTCAACTGCTGTCGGAAAATCTTCGCCAACACAGATTGGAACATTGACCGATTGGCTTAAGGTTTCTGCCGGGGATGCATTTACATTGGCGATCAAGACCAATGGAACCTTATGGGCATGGGGTGATCATGCCTATAGCCAGCTCGGTACAGAGAACTCTCCCGGACTAACTCAAATTTGGTCAGCAACAGATCATGCCTCAGTTGTTACCGGTGGAACCTCGATCATGGTGCTAAAAACAAATTCAACTCTTTGGTCGTGGGCTGCAAATGCTTATGGGCAATTGGGTGACGGGACTATTGTAAGCAAAAAATCACCAGTGCAAGTTGGTACATTAACTTCGTGGTCGCAGATTTCAGAGGGTGCTACGCATTCAATGGCTATTCGTACCGATGGGACCCTGTGGGCTTGGGGGCAGAATAACTTGCGACAGTTGGGGGATGGAACTTCGACGAATCGATCTTCACCAGTGCAAATTGGTGCTTTGACCAGTTGGGCTCGTATTTCAGCTGGAACATCATACACCTTGGCTACGCAAACAAATGGCACCTTATGGGCTTGGGGATATAACGGTAATGGTCAGTTGGGGACGGGGTCTTATTCTTTACGTCAGCTTTGGTCATCAACGGATTGGTCTTCTTTTGGTTTTGACAGTTCGGGATCGGCAATTCATGGCATTAAAACCGACGGAGCTTTGTGGGGATGGGGCTATGGTACTTATGGTCAAATCGGTGACAGTACTGCTGTTACCAAATCCTCTCCAGTTCAGATTGGGGCTCTGACTAATTGGGCAAAGATCGTTAACACTTTTTATAATGGATACGGCATTAAGACAGATGCAACATTGTGGGCATGGGGTTATGGTTCGGAAGGATATGTTGGTGAGGGCGCGTTGACAACTAGATCGTCGCCAGTTCAGATTGGAACGCTGACAGATTGGTCAAAAATCTTTGGTGGTGGAACCTTGGGTGTTGTCGGTCGTGCCTTCGCTATTAAAACAAATGGCACACTGTGGGCTTGGGGGGCTGGTGCTTACGGTGAATTAGGTGATGGCACTAATGTTACTAACTCCTCACCTGTTCAGGTCGGAGCTCTTGCTGATTGGATGGATATTCGTTCCGGCGGATATCATACTTTGGCAATTAAGACGGATCGCTCTTTATGGTCATGGGGAGTTGGTATAGCTGGTGCCTTGGGTTTTGCTTCTGTACCGAATATAAGTTCTCCGGTGCAGGTGGGGGCTTTGACGGATTGGTTAAAATTAGCAGCAGGGGCTTCGCACAGTATAGCTATTAAAACAGATGGTTCGTTGTGGGCATGGGGTACTAATACCAACGGTCAGTTGGGTAATCAGTCTGTATTACCCAAATCCTCACCAGTGCAAATTGGGGCGTTAACTGATTGGGCGCAGATTGAATGTGGCAGTATTTTTAATGTTGCTTTAAAAACCGATGGAACAGTTTGGGCATGGGGAGATAATTCTGCCGGACAGCTTGGCGATGGCGGTGTGGTCGGAAAATCTTCACCTATACAGGTAGGCGTTGCAACTCATTGGGTAAAAGTTTTTGCTTCTAGCTCTACCTTATTCGCACAAAAAAATGATGGTACAGTCTGGGGCGTTGGCAGCACGTACAGCGGAATTATGGGGGTCGGCAGCAGTGAGGGATCGCCCGTACAGGTCGGCGCTTTAAATACTTGGCTTTTGCCTTCAGCAGGAGATGCCTCAAGTTATGTAGTTAAAAACGATGGCGGCTTGTGGTCTTGGGGTAGCAATACTTCTGGTCAACTTGGTGATGGCACAGTGGTGACACAGTCATCGCCGATTCAGGTTGGCACATTAACCAATTGGGCTGCGGCCGCGGGTGGGCATAATTATGTAGTTGCTAGAAAAACAGATGGCAGTTTGTGGTCTTGGGGGCTTGGTACCGGTGGCGAATTAGGTAACAGTGTTAAGACGACAATATCTTCACCTGTGCAAATTGGTGCGTTGACTGATTGGGGTAAAATTGCTTGTGGTTACAATCATACGTTGGTTTTAAAAACGGATGGATCGTTGTGGTCATGGGGGATAAATAATGTGGCTGCTCTCGGCGATGGAACTTATGTCTCAAAATCTTCACCGATTCAGCTTGGTAGCGGAACTTATTGGATTGATATTGCCACCGGCATTAATACGAGCTTTGCCATTAAAAATGACGGAACAGTTTGGGGGGCTGGAGATGCTTCAGATGGACAGTTTGGTGGCGGAACGACAAGCTCACCGATGCAGGTAGGATCGTTAACCAACTGGGAAGAAATTTCTGCTGGGGCTTATTTCAGCGTAGCCTTAAAAACAAATAAAGAATTATGGACATGGGGATATAATACTTATGGTCAACTGGGTGATGGCGGTATCATCAACAAAGGCTCTCCAGTGCAAATAGGTGTGTTAACCAATTGGATGAAAATACTTGCCGGCGCCAGTCACGCTCATGCAATTAAATCTGATGGAACTCTTTGGGCTTGGGGTTATACAAGTGCGGGGCAACTTGGTGATGGGACTGCGGTTAATAAATCATCCCCAGTACAGATTGGCGCGTTGACCGATTGGAATAAAATCGCAGCTGGTGGTTCGCATTCTTTGGCAATTAAATCTGATGGAACGCTTTGGGCTTGGGGGCAGGCAACAGTTGGTCAGGTAGGTGATGGCCAAATTGCCGCGAATAGATCTTCGCCTGTGCAAATTGGTGCATTGAACAGTTGGAGTAATATTTATGTTGGTCGTAGCCATAGCATAGCCATTAAAGGCGATCATACCATGTGGACGTGGGGATTAGCGACTTCGGGGCAGTTAGGTGATGGACAAATTGCTGCCAATCAATCATCACCAGTACAAATTGGTTCGGGAGATTGGAACAATTCTGCAATATCTAGCGGATGCAGTGGTAATCACACAGTCTTTATTAAATAAGCCAAGGCCAAGACAATCAAAACAACGGATCAGTTGTTAGAAGAAGTCATCCAATTGAAACGATAATAATTAATTAAGATAAATAAAAATTAAATAATTCTTGAGGGAGTTGAAAGACTCCTTTTTTTAATTTTTACATTAGTATTGGTGAAAAACGGTATTGACTATAAATCGTTTTTCACCAATACTAATGGTATGGGCACAAATTATGAAAAAATCACTGAATCTCTAGATCTTGTAAGTAAACGATTGCAACATTCGCTTGGAGATCCTGTCCGTTTATATGCTCCTGAATCTTTACGCAATAGGCGTGCGAGCATCTTGGTTGGCCCGCGTGGGGTTGGAAAAACCACCTATCTATTGAGAACTTTTAAAAATGAGAATGCATTTTATTTATCGCTGGACAATCCATTGGTGGCAGGAATAAATTTTTATGAGTTTGGCGATTATTTGTTTCGCCAAGGGTATGACGTATTAATATGTGATGAGGTCCATTATTTAAACAGCTGGTCACTTCACTTGAAGGCACTCTATGATGCTCATCCAAAAAAGAAAATAATTGCAACTGATAGCTCTTCTTTGATTCTAAGAAACGGTCTTGGTGATCTCTCGCGTAGATTTGTCCTGGAGAAAATGGGGTATCTAAGTTTTCGAGAGTATCTATATTTGAAATATGAAATACTTTTGCCAAACATAAGTTGGAACGAATTAACATCGGAAGTTTCGAGCACTTCGCTTAAAAAATTTACTTCGACAAAAATAAATATTCAAAATGAATTTAATAAGTATCTTAAAGAAGGAACTCGACCGTATTTTCTGGAGGGTGATTATAAAGAAAGAACCATGGCAACAGTTGATAAAATCATTTACAATGATATTCCGTTTTTCTTACCAGAAGTAAAAGAAAGACATTTGCAGCTGATGAAAAATGTTATTGGTTACCTTGCAACAAGTCCTATTCCTACCCTAAATATAGAATCGCTTTCAAATACATGGAGTGTTGCTAAAACTACTGTTTATAACCTTTTGGAGGTTATGTCCCAGTCTGGTCTTATTCGAATTGTTGCAGAGCAGGGGCGTGTTGGTAAAACAAAGGGGAAAAAAGTTTTTTTTGCAGATCCTACAATTTACTCTGTATATGATGGAGATTTGGGAAACACTCGAGAAAGTTTTGTTTCTTTGGCGGCTGACTCTGCTGGTTTAACTTTTGTATGTCCAAAAGATGATTCTCTTGGTGATTTTATTATTGATGGAAAACTTTTTGAAGTAGGCGGACGAAGTAAAAAAAAGAAAAGTGCCCAGTTCGTCATACGCGATAATATTGATTTTCCCACAAAAGGTGTCATTCCTATGTGGATGCTTGGCTTTTTGTAAAGTGTGTAAACCCGAGTTACTTTGTTTTTATTTATCCACAACACTAGACTGAAATCATAAATTCACAGATGCTTTTCCGCGGGAATGGTCAGGTTCACGTTGATGTCATCACCAATTCCGATGGCGTCTTGGTTGAAGATAATTTCTTTACCATCAAAGAACCAGTCGTTTACAGAGAGAACTTTCTTTTTTCCATTGTGCAAGGTCTCGATGCTGTGAATTTCGCGTCCTACTGGGACAGTGATTTGATATCTATTTTTAGCCACCTTGCTGATAAACTTTTTCAATGGCTCCAAGGCTGCTGAAAAATCTTCTTTGCAAATGTCAGCAAAAGCTTTTCGATCAGAATCTACCTCAGTTATTTGTTGTCCGTTGACCTGAATAATTTTGGTAAAATAAATATCATCTAACAATGTCAGATAATCTGATCCAGGAGACTGCGATTCTTGGTCGGGTACACCTGGGCAACGGCCAGTTGGATATGAATTGTCGTTCGGTATAACGATGCTTGAAATAAAATAGTTATTGTTAAAAAGTTTTTTAGCTCGCATATGGAAACTAGAAACAATTTGTTCTTTAACGGTTTTTAAATCTGTATTAGCTGCGGCAACAAAATTAAATCCTTCTGAGGTCATTCTAGCTGATATGTCAGTCATTTTAATAAAGGGCAAAAAATTCGTAATAGTACTTATGCTACGACTGCCTACAGCAGGATCTGGTTGTTTTGTAATGCCAGTAAATGAAATATTTAATTTATCCTGATTTTTAGCAACAAAGTCATCGTATGAAGAGTAAGTTATAAAATTTGAATCTCTTATTTGAGATATAATTAGGTTGCGACTTTGAAACGGCAAATTATAACCAGGCTTAAAGTTCGTGATAAAATCAGGATCTTGTGATTTAAAAATCATTGGTTTGTTTAATTTAGAAATATACTCAGGCAAGCCAGGGGTGCATGTTTCTTGACACGAATCTAAAACATACTTAGTACAAATAGATGAGATGTCACCAGGTGGGCAAACTGCATCCTTAACTTTAACAAGTGTGCTGTCAAAACAACTGTTGCGACTTTTAATAACCTTACATTCATCATTACTCACGGTTCTGGTGAGAGTATATAAAGTGGTAGCAAAAAAATTATTATTTGTTGTCGTCGTCGGTACAGCAACATATTTTGTTTCCGTATCTGGAATGGCTGTGTCACAGCGAAATGCCAAAAGTTTATTTTCATCACTTAATGAATTGTAAAAAGCTGCAAATGCAGGATTCAAGGACAAAGTCCCTTTCAATGCGGCAGCTAAATCTTCAGGGCGACACTTGTTGTTGTTTTTTGTAATTGCTGATGCCTCGCTAGAAGAAAATGCAGTTTGCGTCGTATAGTCTGAGATTAAATAAAAATAAATATCTCTAAAATCTAATCTCTCAGTTTTCCAATCAAATGTTAAAGCTCTACCATTTTTTCCATCATAAGGCACAGTCGTCAGCTGACCTTCGCTGTTATTCATGTAGGTATAATCTTTCGCGTAGGAGAAAGATAAATATCTAAGATAATAGCGTCCAGTGGAAACATAACTTGATGATATGTAGTTATTTACTTTTGTAAATGATCCTGAGGCATAGACTGAAACTTGTTTTGGGTTGTTATCAGCGGGTACAGTCTGTTCGTAATTTAAAGTTCCATAATAATCATATTTTTTTGCTGGAAAAAGACAATTTTCACCAGCCTTACATGCAAAATTGACTGTATTGTAACTTGGAATGTCGCTGCCAATTTCATTTTGCAATGGGCAATCTTCCCATTTTGTTTGCGCATCTTGTTCGTCAGAAATAATTAAAAATGCTGCGCGATCATTTTTAGAAAATATTTGATTTTCTCCATCCATCGTAAGACTTCTGTGTAAAGCGCATAGGCCCATTTCTTTATTAGATCCCGATGTTGTTACTGCGGTAATTTTATTTTTTAGTTCTTCGCGAAAATTTGCAAATTTTGTACTATCAAATTGTCGATCGGCAGAATTTGGATTGGTGAGATATCTTAAAGAATTCAAAGATACTTTAACAAATGGTACAAACGATCCATTTTGTTGTTTGCCAGGATAATTGGTATTTAAATCAAAATTTGCAGTATAGCGTAGTGGTGTTCCGTCTTTATGAACATATTTGGGTACGACGTTTTCAGAAGTAATACTAAGATCTTTATTTAGATCAAAGCCTAAAAAGTTCTGATAGCTTTTGTAGAGTGGCGAAGCTTTAAGGGCTGCTAAGTTTTTAGCTGGCGTTGTGGTATCATAATAACCGTTAAGTGGTAAAGGCACAGGCTGTAAAAGTATATCGCCTGATTTAGCAATATTTTGAATATCATCAAATGTAATATTTCTTTCAACTGAGTTAGGACTTTTTAAAATAAACTTTTTAAGAGTTGCTGATTGAGAATTCGTAAATTGCGCAGAAATTTTTCCTGAGGTATCAATAAAATCCAATGAGCTTGGATTGGCCTCTGGAATCGTCGTAGTCACAATATAAAAATCGACTTCGGGATTTAGTCCGTCGGCAATTTGATTTTGTAATGAAAGACTTATCGAATCCAATCCTTTAGCTAAATTTTTCTGAGAATTTTGCATGCTGCCAGAATTATCAACGACAATCAGAATTTTGGTTTTAGGAACAATTTTTTGTTCTTCAATTGTAAATGGCTTTAGAAATCCGATGATATCTCCATGCACAGGTCCAGCAGGAGACACGGGTGGCTCGTAAACTGTCGGAACCAAAGGTTCTGTCTTTGAAGCCATTTCAATTGGTAATTCTTTGCTGAAATTAACTTTTGAACAGTTTTGAAAGAAGAATAGAATGCTAGAAAATTGAATAAACAAAATAGTCAGCGTTGCCGCTTTCTTAATGTTAAATCTAGTCATTTCATTTCCCCCAGGATAGACCCCAAGGCTATATTTTAGCTTAAAAAAAAGTATTAGATTTAATAAAATGATTTATTTTTAGGAATCACATATATATTCTCTCTTAATCAATAGATTGTATTTAAGAATGAAATTCTCAATTTGAGAATTCTCTTTTTGGTATTGTAATTAATTTTATTAGAACACGCCTTAAGGTCAAGCGATTCTGCCAATGTTGTGGATAGATTCAGTGAAAAACAAAATTAATTAAAAATATTGGGTAATTCAACAACTTAAATACAACTTTCTTTTTTTGTCCTTCATCAACAATAATTGTATTTATTTTTTCAGTGAGTTCATCGTCAGATCTTTTTTTTAGATCAAAGCGGATGGCACTTTTTATTTTTTTCTCAAAGGCAAAAACGATCAGTGATTTCAGAGTTCCAGATTTTCCTGATTTGACCTCGATAGGAATAATTTCCGATGATTTTTGTATCATAAAATCGATTTCGGCACCTTGCTTTTTGAGATCTCTAAGCCAATAGAATAAAGTTTCCGATGCTGATTTTTGTGAAAGAAATTTTAATTGTTGTGCTATAAATTGCTCTGCTAATAACCCTTGAATATTGTTATTTAGATTGTGATCATCTGTTTTTAAAGTTTCTTCAGCTTCGATTCCTAAAAGAGAATTAAGCAGCCCGATATCTAAGAAATAAATTTTAAAGACACTTTCTTCGATTTGCCCCAGCAGCGGAATTCCACTGGCATTGCTATGAGTACAACGAAAAACAATTCGAGCGTTTTCTAAAAGCCAAAGGGCCTTTTTAATAGACGAGTGTTTAACGTCTCTAAGCAATTCAGAATATTTAATTTTTTTGCCAATATGCCGCGAAATTGTACTTAAAAGTAAACCTAGATTCACCGATTCTGCCTTTGTTGCATATTTGGGAAAATCATCTTTATAAGTTTCCAAAATTGAACGATGAACACTCGCTACAGCCAAAAATGATTTAGTTTCAACATAGGTCGCAATTGCTTCGGGCATTCCACCAATATAATAATATTCTTTCAAATGCCTGCAAAGCTTATCAAATACCAGTTGCCCTGTGGCTTCTGGTTTTTTTCTGAGATTCATTACCAAATTTTCCTGACCTAGTGCTAAAAGAAATTCTTCGAAACTCATCGGTCCTAAATGATAATACTCGACCCGTCCTACTGGGATTGAAATATCTTGATCATTCAATGCAAATTCTAACAAAGAGCCAGCTGCGATGACCGCGATATCTGGCCGTTCTTCATAAAAATATCTCAAAGCCATGATGGCTCGTGGACTTTCTTGAATCTCATCAATAAATAACAGAGTTTTTTTAGTAATTCTTTTTTGTGATTTATATTCAATTTCTTGGATAATCTTATGAATATCAAGCTCAGAATTTTCGAAGCTGCTAATTTTTATTTTTTCCAAATTGATTTCAACCAAATCCAAGGCATTTTCTGCTGCAAACAGTTTTACCAGGGTTGATTTTCCGACCTGGCGAGCCCCTCGGAGAATAAGAGGCTTTCGTTTGCTCTGCTTTAGCCAGATTTTAAGATCGTTAATAGCAAGACGTTTCATTGGAAATCTCCATAAGTTATGAACAGTCTATCTTAATTATTGGGTAAAAACAAGGGGGGTGTTTTTGTTCATAATGGGTAAAAACAAGGGGGGTGTTTTGACGGTAAGGTTAGACGTGCAGTTCTTCTAACATCGCTAACATCTCTTTACGCACATTATGGGCTTCGACCCAGAGCTGCGAACGGCGTAGATCTGCATCATCAGAAAGATCTTCAAGTTTCAATGTCGGGCGGTACAGCTTGCAATGCATTTTAAATAAAGGAATTTTCCCACCAATCAAAGGCAAATTAATCGGTAGTCCCTGAGAAATTTGCGTAGCAAAAAATTTAGCAAAAGGTTGTAAAACCATTCCCCATTGTGGAGGCAAACGCAGCGGAAAAGTCCAACCTTCAGAGCCCTGATGACAGACCATCAAAATAGGTGCTCCACTTTGCAAAGCAATTTCGATAAAACGAGGCGAGCGGAATTCGCCCAGAGTTTTCACGTCAGAAAAAAAGGTATTGGCCCCTTCGGGAAATAAAACCAAATCTGTTTTGTCTTCTTTTTGAAAATGTTCAACCAATTCATCAAATGACAAGGCTCGATTAGACTGAGTAAAAAAATGTGCGAATTTAGCGCCCAATGGGTTGGTGTAAAACCATTTGTCGGCAACACCCAGTGGGATGCGGTCGCCAGCACCAGCTTCAACAAATTTTGTTGTTAAAAGAGAAGATGCTGGGATCCAAGAAAGCGGAGCTGCGTGGTTCAGTAAGATCAACAAATGTTTTTCTTGAAGCAGCTCCGAGAAATCGGGCGAAGATTTAAATTCTGATTGAACCATCACCGAATCGCAGATCGCTTTCATTAATTCAGCATATTCGGAAACAGTTCGCATTAGACTCCTAAATAACTGCGTCTGACGTTGTCGTCATTAAGCAGATCAAGTCCCTTTCCTTCCAAGGTTACTAAACCAGTTTCAATGACGTAGGCTCGATTAGAAACCTTCAAGGCCATTCGCGCATTTTGTTCAACAAGGAGAATGGTCATACCCTGAGAATTTACTTTTTTCACTATATCAAAAATTTGTGACACGATACGTGGTGCTAAACCTAATGATGGTTCATCCAACAAAAGTAGTTTAGGTCTCGCCATCAGTGCTCGAGAAATTGCCAACATCTGTTGTTCGCCACCTGACATGGTGCCAGATAATTGACCGATACGTTCTTTCAGTCTTGGGAAAAGCTCAAAACACATTTCTAAATCTTTTTTGATTTCAGCTTTGTCACTGCGCCAGTAAGCGCCCATTTCTAAATTTTCTAAGACCGACATTTGTGGAAACACGCCGCGTCCCTCTGGAGATTGTGCCAAACCAAGGCTGACTCGTTGGTAAGCCTTAACATTTTGCAAAGATTTACCATCAAGCAAAACTTCACCTTTGGATTCGACGATTCCTGACAATGCACGCAATGTTGTGGTTTTACCAGCGCCATTGGCGCCAATTAACGAAACGACCTCACCACGATTGACGTGAAAACTGATGCCTTTCAAAGCGTGAATGGATCCGTAGAATACTTGTAAATCTTTAACTTCTAAAATTTTATCGGATGACATCAGTGACCCCCATGAAATTCTTCATCAGTGCCCAAATAAGCTTCGATGACTTTGGCAGAGTTTTGGATGTGACGAGGAACTCCCTCATCAATTTTGCAACCATGATCTAAAACAACGATTCTTTCGCAAATTCCCATAACCAATTTCATGTCATGCTCGATCAATAATACTGTCAGATGAAAATCTTTTCTAATCTTAGCAATCGTTTCCATCAAATGATGAGTTTCATTGTGATTCATTCCCGCTGCGGGCTCATCTAAACAAATTAATTTCGGATCTGTTGCAAGTGCTCTAATAATTTCCAATTGACGTTGTTCGCCGTATGGCAAAGAGCTGGAATCATCATTCGCTTTTTTATCAAGATTGAAAATCGATAATAAATGCATGGCTTTTTCGTGTAATTCTTTTTCTTGTCTGTGATAATTTTCAGTTTTTAAAACTGAATCCAACAATCCATATTTGATGTGTTGACCGGCGCCGACTTTAACATTGTCGATGACTGAAAGATTTTTAAAAAGACGAATATTTTGAAATGTTCTAGTCATTCCCATTCGTGAAATTTGATAAGGTTTAAAAGTTTTTAAACTTTGACCATCAAACATCACATCACCTGAGGTCGGTTTATAAACACCAGTCAGCATATTGAATACCGTGGTTTTACCTGCACCATTGGGACCAATCAAACCGATCAGTTCGCCTTTATTAATTTGAAATTCAAGACTGTCGACTGCTTTCAAGCCACCAAACTGCATGGTGATGTTTCTTGCCTCTAAAAGAGGTGTTACATTTGCTGACATTATTGCGCCCCTTTTCTTTTAAAGTTTTTAAAGAAGGTGGTGATCTCGTTGCTGCCGAACAAACCTTTAGGACGAAGAATCATTAACAAGATTAACGACAAAGAATAAATAATCATCCGCAAATCCACACCAGTGATTTCTTGTAGAGGTCTTAAGGCCTCAGGCATAAGAGTGATGAATGCCGCGGCTAACAGAGAGCCAGTCAAACTTCCCATACCACCCAAAACAACAATGATGACGGCATCCACACTGCGCATGAATGAAAATGACGATGGGTTCAAATAATTTGCATAGTGAGCAAATACGGAGCCGGCGATACCAGCAAAAAAACTGGAAAGAACAAAGGCACGAACTTTTGATTGAGTTGTATGTACACCCATAGATTGTGCGGCAACTTCGTCTTCGCGCACACTCAAAAAATTTCTACCATGTGCAGAGCGCACTAGACGCCAAATAGTTAAAAAACAAATCAAAGCCCAAATGATGGCATGAGTATAACCGATTACAAATTTACTGATAACGAATCCACCAAGATCCCAGTCGGTAGGTCCGGCAATGCCATACATTCCACGTGCACCACCAACTGCTTGCATGTTCAGTAAAATCACGCGAATGATTTCTCCGAAACCCAAGGTCACGATGGCAAGATAATCACCCTTGAGTCTCAACGAAGGCAAACCCACACACAAACCAGCAAGGGCTGCAACGCTACCACCGCAAAGAGCCAAGAAAAAGAAATATGGAATTTGCAAACCACCACCGGGCATAACAATCACAGTGCTTAGAAATGCAGAGACATAAGCGCCGACTGCCATAAAGCCAGCGTGGCCTAATGAGAATTGTCCAGTGTAACCGTTTACTAGATTCAAGCTCATGCCTAAAATCATATTGATAATGACATAAATTAATAACAATTGAATGTACGAATTGAAAGAGACATCAACCAGACAGCCAATGGCAAAAAGAATAACAAAACTAAGTAAAGGAATTTTGAGGGATTGTTTTAAATTGCTCATGATTAGACTTTCTCCACGCTGTTTTTACCCAATAGACCAGACGGGCGAAAAATAAGAATAATAATTAAAATTCCAAAGGCAAAAGCATCGCGATATGTTGATGACCAATAACCAACAACCATTTCTTCAGATACTCCCATGATGACTCCACCAAGTACTGCACCTGCGATGCTGCCAATGCCACCAAGAACAGCGGCAACGAAAGCTTTCAAGCCAATCATGGCACCCATCAATGGTTCAATTTTTGGATATTTCATGCCGACAAGAACGCTGCCAACGCCAGCCAGTGATGAACCAACAACAAAAGTAAACATGATAATACGATCTGTATTTACACCCATCATGCTAGCAACATTCATATTCGCACTCACTGAGCGCATCGCTTTGCCAAGCTTGGTGTGATAAATTAAGAAATTTAAAAGAAACATCATGCAAACAGTAACGCCAAGAACTGCGATGTCTAAACTTTTCAGTTGCACTCCACCGATTTCGGCAATGACCGAATCTTCCAAAACACTTGGAAAAACTTTTGGATCAGCACCAAAGATAACCTGCGCAGAATATTGTAATAACAAAGACACGCCAATCGCCGTAATCAAAATATTTAACTTCGGAGCTTTACGAAGTGGGCGATAAGCAAAACGCTCAATAGCCAAACCTAAAACACTGCAGCCAACCATTGCGGCAACTAGCAAGATAATCAATGTTGAAATACCTGGTTTGTTTTCAATTTGCAAAAGTCGAGCTGTATAATACGACGCAAACGCCCCTATCATATAGACGTCTGCGTGAGCAAAGTTAATCAATTGCAGAATCCCGTACACCATGGTGTAGCCAAGAGCGATCAAAGCATAAATGCTTCCTAAACTGATCCCGTTAATAGCATGTTGTATGAAATCCTGCATGTGAGCCTCGCGCTTATGGATTAACTGTTGTTACGTATTTATTTTCAGTACCGTGAACTTGAACAACCACTGCTGATTTAACAGCGTTGCGTTTTTCATCGATTGAAATTTTACCAGTTGCACCTGGAAAATCTTTGATCTTAGCCAATTCATCACGAATCGCTTGTGGTGTGATCTCAGCTGTATTTTCTATCGCTTTTAACAAAATTCTTGTTGCATCGTAAGCCACTGACGACAATCCATTTGGTTGATTGTTGTATTTAGCTTTGTATTTTGCCATGAACTCAACAGCATTTGGATCCGTGCTTTCTGTCGAGTAGTGATTAGAAAAATAACTGCCTTCAACAGCCTCTTTACCAATCTCTGATAGTTTTGTTGAATCCCATCCATCGCCACCCATCAGTGGAGCTTTAATACCCAGCTCACGAGCTTGACGTGCAATCAGACCAACCTCAGTGTAATATCCTGGGATGTAAAGACCATCTGGATTTTTTGATTTCAATTGAGTCAACTGACCTTTGAAATCCACGTCTTGTGATTGATAACTTTGATCACCAACAATTTCGCCACCCAATTCTTTAAATTTAGCAGCAAAAAAATCAGCAAGACCAACAGAGTAATCTGATTTTACATCACGAAAAATCGCAACTTTTTTAAGTTTCAAATTTTCATAAGCAAATTTCGCCATCACAGTTCCTTGAAAAGGATCAATGAAACAAGCGCGGAAAATAAAATCTCCGACTTCGGTAACTTTTGGATTTGTCGAGCTAGGCGACATCATCGGAATTTTTTTGTTTTGTGCAATTGGCGCAACGGCCAGAGAACGAGAGCTTGCAACCTCACCCATTAAGGCAACAACTTTTTCTTGTTCGATTAAACGAGTGGCAACACTAGCCGCTTCTTCGGCTTTGCCTTGATCATCCATTGTGATCAATTTGATTTTTTTGCCTTTGATTCCGCCCTTAAGATTAGCTTCGTCAATTGCTAAACGAATACCATTGTCAGTGCTTTGGCCGAATGTAGCTTCTGAGCCTGACATGGATCCGAAATGGCCAATGAGAATCTCATTGCTTGCTTTTTTTGTGCAGCCATTAAGGGCTGAGCTGATCGCAATTAAACCTGCGATATAAGTTAATTTTTGCAAAATATTTTTCACTATGTTCCTCCTGTTTGGACACTCCTTAGTGTGACGAGAATTTGTCCCCTAGGCTAGAAAATTTTTGCACAAGTCTAAGGAAAACAGACCCGCAAATATTGGGCTGTTTTCGTTTACTCGGAAAAATGATCTTATTGTTAAGATTTGTATGCGACATCCATTCCAAGCAGAGCTTTAATTTATTGCGTCCTCGTGCTCGTCTGGGTGTTTAGGTTTTTGACAGTGTGACGTTCGTAGGTCTTTCATTTGACTGACGTCGGGTAACATAACCTTTGCAAAAATATTATTGATGGGAATTCGTTGAGATTTTACCTTGGTAAAAGACTCTCAACAGTATTTTTTCTCTGCCTTGTTAGAGCTTTAATTCGCCAACATATGAGTCAAGTCTACATACTGTTTCGGAGTGTGTTTTTCTGTTTTAGTTGCTTGTTCAAGGCTGACTGAAACAATATCTTCACCGCGAACACCTAACATAATATCTGTTTGTTTTTGCAATAAGGCTTGAACGGCAGAGGCTCCCAGGCGACTTGCGAGAATACGATCATTGGCAGTCGGTGAGCCGCCTCGCTGTTGGTGGCCCAAAATACAAACCTTGGCATCGAAATTTGATTTTTTGCGAATCTGCTCGGCTAAATCATAAGCTCGTCCAGGTTTTTGTCCCTCGGCGGTGATCAATATTGAACTGGTTTTTCCTTTGCTGACGCCAGCTTTGATTCTTTCCAAAACATTTTCAACAGTCATCGGAATATCAGGAGTAAAAACGGCCTCAGCGCCTCCGGCAAGCCCAACGTGCGAAGCGATAAAGCCAGAATTTCTTCCCATGACCTCAACAATAAAAAGTCGATCATGACTGGCCGCTGTGTCGCGAATTTTATCAATCGCATCCAGTGCCGTGTTCACTGCGGTATCAAAACCAATCGTATTGTCACTGCCAAAAATATCATTATCAATAGTTCCAGGTATACCAACAATTTGTATTTGATGTTCAAGCACTAATTGATGGGCTCCTCGAAAAGACCCATCGCCGCCAATGCAAACCAAAGCATCAATGCCTTCGGCACGTAAATTATCTGCTGCTTGTTTACGAAATTCAGGTTTTAAAAACTCCATACATCTGCCAGTTTTTAAAATAGTGCCGCCACGTTGAATAATATTAGCGACTGAACGAAGATTCATCGGTTGGATTTTTTTTTCTATCATGCCCGAGTAGCCACCAATGATTCCTGTGACTTCGGCATTGCCTGCAATCGCAGTTCGAACCACGGCGCGAATCGCAGCATTCATTCCTGGGGCGTCTCCGCCACTAGTAAAAACTCCGATTTTCATATAACCCCCTCGTGTGATTTATAAAAGAATCTTCGATAAACAATCATACAATGAATTCTTAGAACTCATCTCATAAATACCTCTTGCTGCAAATAGCTAAATTAATTTTACTCTTCGTTGCTCCTCGGCAGCCCAGTTGCGCTAGGCTTTCTCGTCGCGCCTCGATTAAAATCAATTTAGCTATTTTCGCTGGTGAGGTATTTATGAGATGAGTTCTAATAATAATTTACAATAGAATATCTCTTTCCTCGGGCAGTGAATCTTGTCATAATTGCTCAATGAAATATTTTTTGAATAACACTATTTTTTTACGTAGTTTCCTATTTTTAATGTTGATATCATTATTTTCAATACAATCCAGGTCTGAAGATTTGAAAATTTCATTTCCTGTCGAAAAGTATACCTTAGCAAATGGCTTGACTGTACTGCTTGTCGAAGATCATTCGGTTCCGATGATTAGTTATCATACTTGGTATCGAGTGGGTTCTCGTGATGAACAGCCTGGCGTTACCGGTGCGGCTCATATGTTAGAGCACATGATGTTTAAGGGAGCGAAAAAATATTCAGGTAAAGATTTTGATCGTATCTTGCATGAAAATGGTGTTGTTAATAATGCATTTACGACAACAGATTATACTGGTTTTTATGAAAACCTGCCAAGTGACAAGCTGGATTTGATTATGGATATCGAAGTCGATCGCATGCAGAATCTAGCATTACGTGCTGAAGATTTAAAAAGTGAGCTACAAGTGGTAGCTGAAGAAAGACGTTGGCGGGTTGATAATAATCCCCATGGTCTTTTGCGCGAAATGATGATGAGCAATTTGTATCAGGTGCATCCTTATCGTTGGCCGACCATAGGTTACATGAAAGATATTGAACAATACACAGTAGAAAAACTACGTCGTTTCTATGAAGCTTATTATGTTCCGAACAATGCCGTCTTATCAATTGCTGGGGATTTTGATTCTAATGATATTAAGAAAAAAATTGAAAAATATTACGGTCCCTTGCCGTCTAAACCTGTACCGGCCAGAGTTTATTCGCTAGAGCCAAAAAATAAAAAATTTGTAAAACAAAAAATAAAATGGCAGGTCAGTCAAACAAGTTTTGCATTAGCATTTCCAGGGATGGCTGCGGGGCATGAGGATTCGTATGCCTTGGATTTGTTGTCGGTTATTTTGGGTGGAGATCGATCCAGTCGTCTGCACCAGAAATTGGTTTATCAAAGCCAACAATGTTCTTCTGTGTCTGCGTTTAATATGACCAGTGCTGATCCTGGAGCTTTTATGATTTCGGCAGAGTTAAAAAAGAAATCTTCTGTTGAAAAAGTAAAAACAGAAATTCTAAAGCAATTAAGTATTTTACAAAAAAATAAAATTAGCGTCAAAGAATTAGAAAAAGCACGCAATCAAACAATGATGGATTATATGAACGGTTTGTTAACGATAGATGGTAAAGCTCAATCATTGGTGATCAATGAAATTATCTTTTCAGATTATCAACGATTATTTTCTGATTTGAAAAGATATGATCAAGTCACAGTTGAGCAGATTAGAAAAGTGGCACAAAAATATTTACGACCTGAATCTATGGTGCAAGTTGAATTGCAACCTAAAGGTCAGTCGGATGAAAAAGAGCAAGGACAATAGCGATGAAATGTTTTTATTTAATAGGGCTTTCACTTTTAATTCTATCATGTTCTTCATCTCAGCCATCGAGTCAGCTAACAAGTTTGCCAACAACGGGCGGTGAAAAAAAACAATTTTCATTGCGAAAATATGAAGAAAAAAAATTAGATAATGGATTGCGAATCATCTACATCTCAGATCCTTCTTTGCCACGAATTGGGTTGCAAGTTGGGATTCAGGTGGGATCTGCGTTGGAAAACAAGTTGGAATATGGAGTGGCGGCGATGACGGCTTCGTTGCTTGAAACAGGAACTGTGCGTCGGACGGCATTGCAAGTAACAAATGATTTTGCACAAATGGGTTCAGGTTTTGGTCAATCAGTTAGCGAAGATTTTGTTGTTTTATCAACATCTGGTCTCAGTCTATATGGCTCAAAGTTAGTAGATTTATTTTCTGAAGTTGTTACTGAGCCACATTTTTCATCTGAAGAGTTGCAGCGGAAAAAATCATTATTTGTAAATCGTATAACAAAAGAAAAAGATGAACCTACGCAATACGCGGCATTGTTGTTGAACAAAGAACTTTATCAGAATCACCCTTATGCTCACTCTTTTTATGGCACAGAAGAAACAATTAAAAATTTAAAGATTGAAAATTTGAAACATTTTTATGCTCAATTTTTTCGTCCTGAAATTTCAATTTTAACTGTCACTGGAGATCTCTCGGTCAAGTTGAAGACGCAAATTGAAAATAGATTTTCTAAATGGAAATCAACATCTGAAATTGGCAATCGTAATGTAATGACGGCAAAAAAAGAAAAGGGACTGCATTTTAAACTGTACACGCGTAAAGGGCTAGAGCAGTCGCAGATTCGTATTGGTAGTTTAGCGCTGCCTCGAAATCATCCTGATTTTTTAGCTTTGCGTTTGGCAAATTTAATATTGGGTGGTGAGTTTGCAAGTCGTCTCAATCAACATGTCCGTGATGATTTGGGATTAACCTATTCGATTTCTTCAGAAATCGATTCGCGTAAATTTGCAGGTACATTTGAAATTTCGACTTTTACTCGCAATGAAAAGGTGACAGAGACTCTTCTGACAACTTATCAAGATGTGCAAAAATTTATTGCTGAAGGAATTAATGAAAAAGAACTGCGTGCGGCAAAATCATTTTTGTTAGGTCAGTTCCCATTAGCATTAGAAACTGTGGATCGTCTTGGTTATCAACTTATTTTATTGAGAGCTTATGGTATTAGTGACGATTATCTGTCTAAATTCAGTGAGAATATAAATGCGATAACAGTTGAACAAGTTAATCGTGTTATTCGTACACAGTTGAGTGCAGATAATTTGAAATTTGTTGTCTACGCTGATCAGGACAAGATTCATTCCCAATTTCAAGAGATCAAAGAAAAGATACCCTTTGTCTCTTTTGAAGTTGTTCCTTGATATGTATGCCGTAATTTAAAAAGCGATATTAGCGCTGTTTTAATTTCACAAAGATATAGCCAGCAACGACTATCAAAATCAAAGCAATACTCATGAAGAGCATTTTTGTTTTAGCTGCAGAATTGTTTTTTGCTAAATCACCATTTGGAGCATCGACTGCGGCTAAGTCTGAAGGCATCGCCGCGCCGATTGGAGCTCCTAGGGTTTCGCCTCCCGGTCGAAGAGGGCCTGATTCTGGTTTTGCTAAAAGATTTTTAGTGGCAATTACGCGCAAGCTTTGTACAGCTTTGATAAAATCTGGGCTGTATTTGGTGTAGAAACTTTTGTGCGCACTGAATGTGACTAAGATAGCAATTTGATCTTTAATTGTAGCTAAATAGCGTGTGTAGTAATTATTTACTTCTGAGCTAACATGAAGACCATCCACCCAGACCTGATCATTTATCTTATTTTGTTTTGGTGGATAAACCACCTTTGAAATCACGGTTTTATTTGGGCCGCTAGTTTGTGGTTGCGCAAGGTGTTGTGAGTATCCATCAAATGAATCGGTTGGGCCGGATTCTTTGGCTGTTAAGATGATAATGGCTTCTTTGGATTCTTTGTCGCTTTCGCTACGACACACCCATTCGGTGTGTTCAAGGTTGCACTTCCAAGTGTCAGGTAATTCAAAGGCAATGTATGCGTTACGAAATATTTTGGCCTCTGCAGATAAGCTTATAAGAGTGATGAGTGATAAGATGACGGCTTTCATGGTGCGAAACTCCTTTGCGCAATTTTGACTATGGACCTTGGTCTATGCTTGAATCTTTGAATGTGTTTATCCAGTTTACCATGGCCAGGTCTTGATATATGTTATCGGAAGAATCACACCAAGTGGTAATAATTTTTTAAAAGGTGCAAATTATGTTGAACCTCTATCAAGTCCAATCTTTTGTTACAGTAATAAGTGAAGGCAGTATGACAGGTGCTGCTGATAAGTTATTTTTAACTCAGCCAGCGATCAGCCAACAAATTCGAAATTTAGAAGAAGATTTGGGAGTTGATCTACTGGTGCGTGGAGTTCGTCAGATCAAACCAACCTTGCAGGGTGAGGTTTTGTTTGATTATGCCAAAAGAATTTTGCAGCTTTCACAACAAGCCGAAGTAGCTGTCAAAGCAATGGGTGCAGAATTGAAAGGGCAAATTCGATTGGGAACATTGGATTCCGTCGGAGTTCAGTTGATGAGTCCGATCGTCAGTCGATTGTTAAAATACAATCGACAGTTGAATGTGAAAATTGAATACGGCAAGGGCCATGAGCTGATAGAAAAATACAAGCGCAATGAGCTGGATGTTTTGATTTTGCCAGATGTGGATCAAGAATATCAAGAGCACTTGAACGACAGCGAGAAAAAGTTTTTATTTAAAGAAGAGATGTGGCTGATTGGTACAGGTAAAGATTCAGACATGCCAAAACAGATTTCTGTCGATGAGTACAGCAAGTATCCTGTGATTTTATTTTCTGGTGAATACCCACAGTTCAACCAGAGTTTGCAAAACTTTTTGGAAAAAGCAGAAGTGTTTGTGGAGCCTACTTTTGAATCAACAAATGTTGGGACCTTAAAACGTGTGATCGAGTCTGGTTTGGGTTGGGGATTTTTGCCATCACTTGCAATTAAAAAACAAGTTCGAATGGGTCGTTTGAATCAAGTACACATGAAGGGTTTTCATTACGATATCGAATTTTGTTTTTACACTCGTAAGTCGGCAAGTCTGAACGCTATCAGTGAAGTTTTGTTTCAAGCTTTGCAACAGCAGGAAAGATCTTAAAAAATAGCAGAGTCTGGCCAGCCCATTCGGGCGGCTACAATGCGCGTGATTTCAGTGGCAGTTTCTTCCAAAGCGCGCTCGGTGACATTGAAAACCGGCCACTTTTTATTTTGTTTAAACAATTCATGTGCGAATTCGATTTCTTGGGCAATGTGCGAGAGAGAGGCGTATTCTCCGCCGGGATCTTGCCCGAATCTTTCTAATCGGTTTTTGCGAATACGCTGCAAACTTTCGATATCAATAATCAGTCCAACAATTTTTCTTTGATCAACGTCAAACAATTCTTTTGGTAATGGTGCGCCTAAAACCAGCGGGACATTGGCGACCTTCCAGCCTTTGTGGCTAAGGAAGATGGACAGTGGAGTTTTGGAAGTTCGACTGATGCCAACCAAAACAATATCTGCTTTGTCTAATTGTGAAAGAGTTTTTCCATCGTCATGTTTGACGGTATATTCAATGGCTTCAATGCGACGAAAATATTGTTCGTCCACCATGCGAAGCAAGCCGGCTTGTAGATCGTGAGTAGCCAACCCAAAGTAGCTATCGAGAGTTTGTAATAGTGGGCCCAGTAAATCGATATGAGGAATGGCCTTGCTGCTTGCTAATTCGCGTATTTTTTGTCGCAATTGTTGGCTGACGACGGTGTAGACGATGAGCCCTTTTTTTTCAAAACATTCTTCGATCAGTGGTTCGACCTGAAGTTCTGTTCGAATGTTTTTGCATCGGATCAGTTGTATATCTTGTTCGGCATATTGAACCAGTGCTGCACGAATCATTGTTGCAGCTGTTTCGCCGGTGCCATCAGAAATCACATAAATTATCGCAGTTTGAGTACTCATACTTTAGAGTCTAAAACTGATCGATCAAAAGCAAAAGAACTTCTTTGTGAATTTTTTCAAGATGCAGTTTTAGCCACGGATCAGCAAGTGTTGAAGTCACAAGAAAAATGTAATCGGGGTGAGGTCTGAATATAAAAGCTCGACTTTTATCGTTAAATAACATTTCTAAATTTTTAATCTGGGTAAAAATCTGAGGAGTCAGGATGGTGCGAACTTCAACCATGGTTAAATTAGGAAAACGATAACATTCATTTTGCTGTTTAGATTTTTTTGATATAGGGAATGCGCTGCCACGATCAAAACAGTGTTCAGCTTGCCAAGTGACATCATTTTTTTTACTATTTTTTTTGCTGCTATGTTTTTTAAACAATAGGCCGGAATCAAAGTAAATAGACAATCGGTTGAAGATCATTAAAGTTCGGTTTTGTGTTTCTTCAGATAAGGCAAAACCCAATGAATCGACTTGGGTTAGATCCCGCTCTGCCTCAAAGGCATGATTAAAAACGCGAGAATTATTTTCTTCAGTCAGTTGAGAGTTTTCTAATAAAACGTCTAATTTTTTGTGCAGTTCGGTGATTTGTTTTGAAAACAACTGAGTGATTTTTGTCATTTTGTTTGTATTAGTCCGCAGAAAAAATCAGCGTGTCAGTTTCGACATTATCGACGTTCGGAAGAAAACCAAACAGTTTTTTTGCTGTTGATTTGTCGATTTGATTTGGCAAAAAAATGCGAATGGTTGGCTTTTTCAGTTGCACCCAGGTGAGCTCAATAGTTTTTGCCCATTTGCCGTTTTCGCTGAAAGGAAGGCTTAGAATCCATCGGTTTGGCAGCCATTTTTCGCTGGGGATTAATACCTTTTGTAAAGAGTCTGAACTGAAATGTTGAGTGAAATTATATTCGGGCAAATCGCACTCTTTCAGAATGAGTTTGATTGATTCTGGTACTTCTTGTGTATTGTGCAACGAGTTTTTGCTCAATTGCATATTGCACAGCCATTCAATCTGGGGCGCCCAGCTGGATTCTGCAAGAGCTGGTATTACCCAGAGATCGGCTCCTGCCGCCAATTCTTTGTTTTCTAAAGATCTTTCGTTTGAAGAATCTGTATTCACGACAACTCTTTAGATATTTGGTCGAGAATTCCATTGATGAATGCAGAGGCTTCTTTTGAGCTGTATCTTTTAGCTAATTCGATGGCTTCATTGATCACAATTTTAGGAGCTAGAGGTTCGGGCATTAATTTCATTTCAAAAACAGCCATGCGCAAAATGTTGCGATCAACAATGGCCATGCGAGAAACCTTCCAGTTTTGGCTGGTACTTTGAATGACGGCATCAATTTTTTCAAAATTATTTTTAACTCCGCAAATAATGAGATCTGCGTAATCAATCATTTCTTGATTGTAGGCTTGTTCGAAAACCTCAAGAAATTCTGAGTATTCAATTTGAGGGGTAAATTCAATTTGAAATAGAATCTGCAGGGCGAGTTCGCGTGACTGGTGGCGCATCGACTAGAGACCTTTCTGGTGTGAGTGGCAACTGAGTTTTAGGGTCAGGAATTGCAATGTTTTCTTGTCCTTCAAGTGTTTCTACGAACTCTTGAACATCAGTAAAAGTTCTGTAAACGCTAGCAAAACGGACGTAGGCAACGTCATCAAGCTGGCGCAATTCTAGCATTAATTTTTGACCAAGGGTGCGTGCTGAAATTTCTTTTTCACCTCGTCCTAGAATCCAAGTGGCAATGCGATCCACGATGGCTTCCAATTGTTCCAAGCTGATGGGACGTTTTTGGCAAGATGCTTGTAGGCCTTTTAATATTTTTTCTTTGCTAAATGGTTCGCGACGACCATCTTTTTTGATGATCAACGGGTAGCTGAGGTGAAGTGTTTCGACTGTTGAAAATCGTGATTTACATTGTAAACATTCGCGACGACGGCGAATCATTTCGCCTTCTTTATGTTCGCGAGTGTCGAGAACACGATCTTCATTGTGGCCACAGTAAGGGCATTTCATAGAACAAACTCCGTCAGAGTATGAAAACTATCGCTTATAGTCAGTATTGACCTTTATGTCTTTTCGCGTTAAGTCAATAGTATATGAATAAAGCAATATTCTCTCTCTTTCAACAAGTAGTTGGTCTTTTTCAAAATCCCTTTGTTTTGATGCTTACCTTGGTTGTTTCTTTTGCACATGCAGCAGAAGAGTCGCAACCAAAAGTTGGTCGCAAGGCGGCTGCAAAATATTTTCAAGGCCCGGCGGCACCGAAAGAGATTCCTAATCATTCTTCTGATGAAAATATGTTGATGTTACATGTCGGCGGTTTTTCTTCTAGTACTTCCTATTCTTGGAAGGGATCTGATAAGCGAGTTGGTATTGGTCAGGCGACTTATGGAATCACCTATCTTTTTGATCATTGGGGCGGTTCGGATTTGAATGTGCGTTTTGATTTTGCCGAGTACAAACTGGACAGTGATCGCGCAACGAAGCTGAGTATTTTGCCGCTGATTACCTTTCCTTCGATCAGCACAGGTTTTCCACTTTACTTTGGTATTGGCGCAGGAGCTGGGGTGTTTTTCACGCAAATTTCGGAAGAGTCTAATCTTTCTTTTGATTATCAATTGGTCACCGGTGTTCGTTTTACGGATTTGCTTGAGCACACTGGGATTTTTGTCGAGTTCGGTCTTAAAAATCACCTCTTACTTTTGTCGGATGGTCAGTTTAACGGAACGGCTCTTTCGGCTGGGGCCATCTTTACTTTTTAGGTTTTTTTTAGACACTTTTAAATTTCACGACTTGTGTCGTTAGTGTCTAATTCCGATACCTTGGCATGGCCTTAAGGTGGATTCTTTCATTTGTTTTTCTGTTAATTAGCTTCGTTGAGTTTTCAGCGCAGGCTGGTTTGTATGCTGAATTTGATGGAACCTATTTATCCGATACATTTACTACGACAACGACGACGGCCAGTTCAAGAACGTATTATGGTCTAAATATTATTGCGAATTTAGATTCTAAAGAACGTTTTTATGGTGGTTTTCATGTCAGCCAAATGTCTTTCTCAGATACGACGACAACGACGACAACGATGAGTAGTTTGGATATGGGGCCGATGTTGGTTTGGGTGTTGAGTCAAAAAA
>CAZMVK010000016.1:2895-31612 GCA_964569545.1 uncultured Bdellovibrio sp. | reverse complement strand
CCCTTGCGCAGGAGATCGTTCGCAATGTCATTTATCCTTTGAGCAGCATTTCTAATTAATATTCGTCGGTCTTCCGGTAAATCCTTAAGTGTTCCCATGACCATTGTGAGCGCAGATAATGGAGACCTAATGTCATGAGCAACCTGTTCGGCCATTGCAGCCAAGTGTTCATTGACTATTACTTTCCCTTTTAATTCTTGGTAGTCGTTTGCAGCTTTTGAAATGTGACTACCGAGGGGCATAAATACGCTTTGCGAATCCACTGGTAGGAGGTCTTCCCATACGACCGATTTACCTTGCTGAATCTCTGACAGGCCCAGGTGCAGTGCTTCGATCGGCGTCTTCAGTCGACTCCCCAGTTTACTGATGAGCGATCGTAAAACCAAAAAAATGATCAGCGCACAGAGCAAGACATAGCTAAAAATAATGGCCAAAAACTTCGAAGTATTCAAAGTTGAAGGACAGATTTGAGCAAGCTCAATATTTTTTAAGCTTGTGCAAGTCGGGGTCAGCAACTGCGTGGCTCCAACCCCAAGGTTCTCTAGGCCTGACTCCGCTAGATCTGAATAGAAAGTTATCGACCCAAGAGATTCACCCCCATCGGAAAGCGCCATCTTGTGCGCTAGTAGGCGATCAACCAATTGAATATGATCTGATACGCTTATATCGGGGAAATTTATTTGTTGGCCAGACTTCGTCCATTCGAGTTTAGTTGCGCCGCCCTTATCTTTAAGAATGACACCTTTTATTCTTGGATCACCTTGAATCCAAGGGAATACAACACGTCTATAACCGGCGTAGTCCCCGTATTTTAAAGCGATAATGCTATGACTGGAATTCCCGATCATTGTGTAGGTATTCCTGAGGCTATCGATGATCTGATCCGCTAGTATCAATCGATTTCTGTCATTCACTGAATTCGTCTCGAGGCTTTGTTTCAACACCACACCAAAAAACACCAAGGTCACAAATCCTAAAGACAAAGACAGAACTAGAGCGGATGAACTAAAGATCAGCTTTTTGTAATATTCAAAAATTTTATGATGGTTCATTTTAGGTCACCCCTTGTTAGAGCATGGCTATAGGCAATGAGTTCAAAAGGAATATCTATCTTCAAATCATTGGCGCGACTCGGATTCAATTTCAGCCGAGCATAATTTTTTGTTAAAATTCTCGTATTCCTCGTGGCCATATCCAAAGAGCTAAAATATGCATTGGCAGCATCTTCACCATGCTCAACAGGGTTAATGCCCACAGTCGCGAAAAAGTTATTCGCCTTAAAAAGGCTTGCAGTCGCAAACTCGGGAGCACGACTATTTTTTGCAATCCATTCAGCAAAATCGTCTGGCGTATTCAGTCCAAGTGCTTTTGAACGATCGACGTTAGAGTAGGGAAATATGATTAAAGCGTCGCCTGGTTGCGCAGACCTAATGACACCCTTCCAAACAGAAAAATCATTTGTTCTTGTTACAGACTTAATCTGAATCTTACCAAATTTTCGTTTGTTGCCGATCTCACGACTGATGTTCGCAAATACACCGTCAGCTGTCTTGGATTTGTCAGACAATAGAAGCAGATTCTTTGATTTTGGGGCTAGGTCTTTTATCAGTTTAATCAATGGTGAAATTTCATATCGTTCGAGAACACCCGATACATTTTCTGGTATAGTTTTGTTGATCTCCAAATCTGTTCTTCCAAATTCCTCAAACGTCGAGTTTATTCCAGCAAAAACCAACTTAACTGTTGTATTAAAATATTTTCGGCCGACCAAGTCCAAGGCATCATCATCTGTTACAAACAAGATATCGAATTTGGTCTTCTCAAGATTTAAAGCAATCTCATGCGCTCGAGATTCCAGCCCACTAGGATTCTTTTTGGCGTCCAATTCTGCCCTGAAAACAATTTCATAACTGGTGGATTCTCCAAATCGATGCAAAAACCCCTTCTCCACCTGCTTGGTCCAATAGAATCCCAAATCGTAGCTATGCACAATTGCGACGCGTTTAGGCGCAGCACCTGATGCACTACCAGTCCAAATAGAAAACAATGTAGTCAAAATCAAAATATTTTTCATTTAGTTGCACCAGCCTTTTGAAGTATCAACCGAAATCCACTGGCCTTAACTTCTAGCTGCCCATTGAGATTAGTGTGCTTCTCGAGTAACTGTTTTACGTAAGACTCAACCTGTTCTTTCGTTGCGCCATTCGCTAATTTTAAATATTTGGAACCGGCCATTCGCTTAAAATCAGCAAATCCAACTTCAGGCGAGGCGAATACCGCCGCCGTGCCGTGGTAGTCAATTCGCGAACGTAACTGAAATCCCACCAACAACATCATGGCTTCCCAATCATTTGCGCTGAGTGAATGACTTTGTTCAATATTGAATAGGCTATTACCTGGGAATCGAGACTTGACCGCAGAATCGATCTCAGCCCAGAAGCTCCTCGTTGGGTCCGTATTGGCAATCGCTAGAACACCAGCTGGGGTTAGCGAATCATAAAGATCCTTGGAAATTCTAGAAATTCCTTCGACCCAATGAAGGGAAAAATTTGCCACGATCAGGTCAAGACCATGGGGGATCTCATTTGCGGAGATGGCTGATTCTAAAGTTCGAGCAATTATGCGGCTCATAGGAAATTGCTCACCAATCATTGCGGCACTATTAGCATCGGGCTCTACAAATATCATATTTAGTCGGTTCCGAATGGCGGCGCTGAACACGTCCCTTGCAACATCGCCACGACCCGGTCCAATTTCTAAAATATTCGAAGAATTTGGCCTCATCTTCAGAGCATCTGCATAAAGACTTACACCAATATCATGGCGGTATATTCCAGCATTATCATATTTGACCTTGGACATAGAATGGCTCCTATACGCCTTAGAACTTTGTAAATGAATGGCGTTGCACCTGAATGAATTGGAATGGGCTTTCTGGCCTACAAAACCTATTGATGAAAACAGCGCTAAACTAATCGCAAAGCTAGGCTTTGTTAATCGAACCATTTGTTAAGGACTCCGGTGCCCATCGGGTATTTAAAACTATCCATGAACTCAAGTTGCCGTATAACACGCAAGGTCGAAGTCAGGAAGAAAAACCCACAGAGCAGAACTTTCAGATTGGCTTGGTATTAGGGTGTGTAAAAATTACGGGCGTGAAACTAGTCGCAGAGGCAAGACCAGCTGAAATAGTTACCTCTGTTCAGAGTCTGACGTTGCTTAATCGTTGCCGACTTTACCCAGCAGTCGCCACCACTTCGCACCAAACGGCACCAATTAAAAATCTGGATAAAGTCTCGGTCTCCCACAGGGGTTACGCATATGACCGCAAAAGCTATCCAGTAAAAAAAACTTTCAATAAATAGAGTTAGTTCGGAGTTAATTCATATTTTGACCTTGTGGTCATTGCAATAAATAAAAAATTTGTCATTGTTTGAAAGTGTTTTTAATCAATAAAAATCACGAGCTTTTACGTTTCTATGCCCCTGCAAGATATCTTTGCAATTTGATGGATTCAAGTTGGTCGCCAGATCACATTACAATTTTCGATTTTGTTCAGATGCAAGGTCCAGAGGGTATGAAAAAGCTGAACACTACATTTTAAAAGAAGCGCAAAACTTAGGGATTCTCGATTCAACATCGCTGATGTCGGGTACAACGGCGCAAGAAGCAATGATTCCATATCCGAACGAAGTTGGCCTGATGAAAAGGTTTACAGATTTAGTTTCCAAAGGCATCGCCAAAGCTGGCGACCGAGCTTCGAAGATAAAAAGCAAGGTGAAAGAAATTTCAAAAGAAGTAAAATCATTAGTTCGCTCGTCGCACTTGTTTGCAAAGACGAAAGAACAAAAACAGAAAGTCGCCAAGAAGTTGTATCAGACAACAGTAGAACTTCACGAATTAGTGAAAGCCTGTTTGAAACAATCAACAAACATAAAAAACAAATCCGTCACAGAGCTTCAAAGATTATCCAATTTAATGAAGATTTTGTTTCCGCAGATTCTACATTTTATAAAAACAGGTTTTGTAGCGCCGAAAAAGATTATTCATTTACAGATGCCGGAACTGTATTCAATAGTTCGTGGCAAGGCGGGAAAGTCAGCCGAATTTGGAATCAAATGGGGTCTCAGCAGAATTGATGGTTTTGTAATCGACGATGTTGCAAATGTAAAAGTATTATCGGTAAAATGCTGAAAATGTTGTGGATAACTTTAGAAAATTAAACTTTAAATCGCCGAATTCGCCCTAACTAACAAGCTAAATCAATTGAAGCAGACGCAAGTCTGTGTCATTCTCATGCGCATATAATTAAATGAAAGTATCGTTAATAGCATAAGAAATAGAATAAGAACGCGGGGAGACCTTTCGGTGGAAATTAAAATCACAAAAAATTTGCAGCCTAAAACAAAACCCAGCCAGCAATCACTTGGTTTTGGTCAATATTTTTCAGATCATATGTTCACCCTAGAATATTCGCCAGAGTTGGGTTGGCACAATGCCGAGGTCAAACCCTATCAGAATTTAGCTCTCGATCCCGCCGCCAGCGTATTGCATTATGGCCAGGCTTTATTTGAAGGCATGAAAGCTTTTAAACAAAAACCTTCGAGCCAAACAGAAAAAGAGCGCATCGTTTTGTTTCGCCCCGAATACAACTGTCAACGCCTGCAACAAGGGGCCGAAAGACTGTGCATGATTGCTCCGCCAACGGACATGATGATTGAAGGAATTAAAAAGCTTGTCGCAATTGATCACGACTGGGTGCCCGAGCAACGAGGCTGTTCGTTGTACATTCGTCCAACACTTATTGGTACGGAAGGCTTCTTGGGAGTTCGCCCATCACAAAATTATTTATTCTACGTAATTCTATCCCCTGTTGGCGCTTACTACAAAGAAGGCCTAAGCCCTATTCCGATTTGGGTTGAGGAGAAAGATTTGCGCGCAGCCCCCGGAGGGCTTGGAGCAACAAAAGCCGGCGCAAACTATGCTGCCAGCTTGAGAGCTGCACTTGAAGCCAAGAAAAAAGGTTACTCGCAAGTGCTGTGGCTTGATGTGAATCGCCAATACATCGAAGAAGTCGGCACTATGAACGTGTTCTTCGTGATTGATGGCCAAGTCATCACACCCTCTTTAGACGGCACAATTTTATCTGGCGGAGTCAGAAACTCGGTCTTAGAATTACTCAAAAGCTGGAACATACCAGTTCAAGAACGCAAAATATCTATTCTAGAAATTCTTAAAGCTCTGCAAGAGGGGAAACTCAGCGAGGGTTTTGGCACCGGAACTGCGGCTGTCATTTCTCCGATTGGAGAACTAGCATTTAAAACTCAAACTTTTCAACTCAATGCAAATAAAATTGGCCCACTGTCACAAAGACTTTATGACGCAATAACTGCCATTCAATACGGAGAAAGCACTGATAATTTTCAGTGGCTGCAATCCATTGACTAGAGAGTAAACCTGATCTGATTGCACTATTATGAAAAACTGCTTCGTGATCTAGAATCAGCTTCTCTGGTCGGCAGAGATATGGATCACTCCCTCGCCTAATCATCCTTGGATTGTGATTCACCCTCATTATTTTCTCACTAGGACACGCCCCAAATGACAGGCAACCTTTGGCTCTTTGCCGATTCTATATCTTGGAAATTTCAATGATGTGCGCCTTGTATTCTTCTATACTCTACGAGTAAGATTAAACGGTTAGACCCACTTGGTCTAACATTGCTTACGAAATGAAGGTTAAAAAATGAACGGCTCCGCTGACACAAATGATTTTATTAATATTTTAGACTTTATCTCTACTCAGGTCTCTCCAATTTGGTCTGGATTGGCAGCCTTACTTTTGGGCGCATTGCTAGGATTTTTATTTTATAAATTAAATCAAACAGCAATGATAAAAGCCGCACAAGAAGAAGCCTTCGACACCGTCCAAGAAATCAAAGATCAATTAGAAATCAAAGCTCTAGAAGAAAAAGAACGCATACAAGAAATCGAAATGGAGCTTTGGACTAAAGAAGAAAAAAATCTAATAAAATCCGAAGAGAACATCGAAGAACTTGAAGAACTGACACAAGAAAGAAAGCAGAAGGCCGACCAAATTTACAGCGTTGCTAGACAAAAATCTTTACAGTTCGAAGAACAGGTTGTCGAACAAGAAAAAAACATTCTTGCTGAAGAAAAAAAATTGCACCAAAATCGCCTGAATCTTTCTGAACTGCAAGCTCAGATCAATGAAAAATTAGCGACAAGAATCAACACGTCACAAAACGATATCATTCAAGAGCTCTCAACAAACATTTTAACTGAAACCGAGAAGCGTGCGCTTGAATTTGCTGAGCTTTACGAAGCAGATATTCGCGAGCATTCCGAATCAAAAGCTAAAACTTTGTTAGCAACTGCCCTTGATCGCTTTCAACGACCTCACTGCCCTGAACGCGGAATCAGCTCTGTTTATTTCGAAGTGCCAGAACAAAGAAGAATTATTTTTGATGAGGCTGGGGAAAATCAAAAGGCCCTACAAGAAATCACTGGCTGCGATCTTATCGTACAAGATGATATGGATTTAATCGGCGTTGCTGGCTTTGACCCTGTTCGACGAGAATTAGCTCGCAGAATTCTTGAGCGCTGCTTGAAAGAAAAGCGCCCAATGGATGTGGCCTCAATTCGTCGCCATGGTGAAAATATAAAACGTGAGTTATTAGGGCAGATCAAACGCGATGGCGATAGTCTTGCGAAAGAGTTGAAATTAGACGGCCTGCACCCAGAGATTAGACAAATGATGGGAAGCTTACGTTATCGTTATTCGTTCACTCAGAATCAGCATTTTCATTGCGGAGAGGTCGGCTGGCTTGCAGGCTTATTAGCCTCTGAACTCGGCACTGTTGAAATCAGAAAAGCTCGTCGCAGCGGCATGCTGCATGACCTGGGCAAAGCTATGGATCATGAACTTGAAGGCGGACATGCCGTCATCGGCGCGAACTTTATTGAAAAACGCAATGAAGCTGCTGACATTGTACATGCAGTTCGAGCCCATCACTATGACGAACAACCCTCGACAGACATGGCCTTCTTGGTGATTGCTGCCGATGCTATTTCTGGTGGACGACCTGGTGCACGCCGTTCGACAATTGAATCCTACAATCAAAAAGTCACAGAACTTGAAAGCATTGCCCGTAGCTTTGATGGGGTTGTTGATTGTTATATTCTATCAGGCGGTCGAGAATGCCGTGTGATTGTAAACAGTCGCAAGATCGATGACATTGGCGCTTTAAAACTGAGTAAAAGCATTGCCATTCGTATTGAGAATGAATGCAATTACCCAGGACAAATTAAGGTCGTTGTCGTCAGAGAAACTTTGGTATTCGAAAATACCAAAGTTTAGAACAGATCATCAATTAGATTTGTCAGCAGTAGATCAAGTGTTTTGAGAGAACTTATTCACAAGGGCTAAATTTTTAGCCCTTGATGCTGTTGTAAAATCCATCCGTAAAATTTTTGATGTTTTGCGGATCGTTTTGATAAAGCTCTGAAGGCGAACTCTGAGCCCAAACTAAATTTAAAAACTGAACCAAGTCAGAATTATTTTTCTCAACAACGTTCGCTGTTACATGCGAATAAACACATTTTTGTAAAAATCTTTCAAGCCCCAACCAGCTCTGAAATTTTTCAACCAATCCTGAATCTGTATAAAAGGCATTGCCGAATGCAAAAACCTTTTTACCTAATGCCATTGCCTCGGCACCCACTTTTGAATTGATGGTAACAACACCGCAGGACTTATCAATGATATCGTAAGAGTTGACCGATGGGTGCATGAATACAAAATTATTATTTTTAAGCAACCCTTGCGTGCGCGCATAATCCAAACAACCAATAGAGGCCGGATGCTCTTTAACCAATAAGCGGCTTCCTGCGGGCAATATCTGTAATATTTTTTCCACCAAGCCGATTTGATCCAAATACTCTGGACTGCGAACGGTCAGCGAATAATCCAATTGCACATGAAACGGAAAATAAAAATATCCTGCAGCTGCCATTTCTGGGCTGACACTCATCGTGTAGAATCTGGAATTTCTTTTTCTTGTTACCAACATCTTTAAATAACGAAGCGAATGATTGAATATATGTTCGTATTCTTGCCTGTGACCCAATACATATTTATTATACATTTTCATATATAACTTTTTAAAATTATCAGCATGAAATACTTTTTTAAAACCCATATCTAAATAATGGTGACGGTCTTTGACTGCTGCCACCACTGTTTTGTTTTTGCTTGAATCCGATAAATATTTTTCAACAAAAGTTTGCACTTGTTGTTTGTCTTCTGGCGCCAGTAACAATTGTTTATCAACCACCGTGTCTAATGAGTTTCGGTTGAAATGCAGGCGGCCTTTGAAAAAAGCTGGCTCAGTAAAATAATGTTTGAAATGATTTTTTTGAGCAGCATAATAATACGACAAAGGCCCGATAAAACCACCCAGCTCTTGCATCAAAACATATTGGCGATCTGGAAAATCCAACTGCACTTTTTGCAAAATTTGATCACAGGCTCTCAGATAAGCAGAAAATTTATTATACAAATACTGATTATTAAAAATAGAGAATGTGACTTTCTCGTGCAGAATTAATTTATGAAAATTTGTGATGGAGAAATCTTTTTCCAACTGACGGATCTGCTGGACAGTGACTTCTGGAATACTTTGAGTCATTGAATATAAATCATAACAACGAAATCCTGCATTTAGAATCTGCTGGTTGCCCGGTTGATACAAAGATGCAAACACAAAATCACAATGAGGTTTTTGGCCAGCCTGCACGTCCATTTGATATTGCTTGATAAAGTTCAAATAAAAATCAATATCACGTTGAGCGATTGGCACCAAAACAGCACAGAATTTATTTATTTTTTTTTCCATCTCTTTATCTTTATCTCTTTATCTTTATTTTGTCTTGCATGAATATGCAGAATTTATTTTGCTGAATCTTTAAGCTCTATGACTGCAATTTCACTTCTAGTACCTAAACGCATTGGTGGCCCCCAGAAGCCTGTCCCCTCATGCGCATAAACCTTGATACCAGAAATCACCTTCCAATGCGAGACTACGGGCTGAACCATTCTCACAAACATACCAAAAGGGAAAATCTGCCCGCCATGAGTATGCCCTGACAAAATCATATCCGGTTTTTCTAACTTACAGTCCCAAACACTAGCTGGCTCATGTGCTAGCAGGATTTTATAATCCACTGCTTGCTTCGTATGCAACGCCACATCTGGCAATGATTTAATTTTAGGATCAAAACGAGGTCCCATTCGATCCGGGACACCAGCAAACAAAATCTCACCATTTTTATAAGGCACTCTTACTGAAGAATTATGTAACACTTGCCAACCAAGTTTTGTCATCAAATCAGGCCAAACCTCGCCACCATGAATGTACTCATGATTTCCCGTCACATACAGTCGAACAGGGGCCTGCAATTTCTCAAGTTCTCGTACGAATTCTGAAACCTGAGCAAAGGCTCCCTCTACCAGATCTCCAGTGATGACCACCACATCAGCATTCAGATTCTGAACTCGCTCAATCTGCCTGAGCAACCATTTTTTATCTAGATACAACATCCCTAAATGCACATCACTGAGCTGAACAATTTTGAACCCAGAAATCGCCGTCGGAGCTTTGATTTGGTATTGTTTGATTGCAGGATCTCGCAAACCTTGGATGAGTGCTAAGATCGCCAAAAACAAGCTGACGCAAAAAAGCCAAGGGGCCAAATATAAAATCTGATCAGTGAAAATTGAAATGACAAAAAAACTGAGGCAAAGAAAAAAATTAATTTGAAAAAAACCCATCCACACAAAACCAATCCAAGTAAACCAATGATTTCTCCCACGTGGCGAACGCATGGAAACCACAAATGAAGCCGGCATCGATAACAATCCAAAAACATATAACAACAACATCCACCATTGCCATGGCCCGATGGCAAAGCTGCTGGATTGTATCCATATTATAAAAAAATGAAGGACTGAAAAAATCAGCGTAATAATGATTAAGAAAGGTAATATCTCGCGAAAATTGCGGGGAACATGTCGATTCAAACTGTCACTGGCGTTTTTTTCACTCAACTCGGACATTGATCTCTCCGTTTGTTCTGATTGGCTATTCACATTGGCTATTTTGACATTCACTTGGACAAAACGCACACCGGCTAATGAAACCATAAGAGCTGCAACAAAGAAATGAGAGATTTCTTTTTTCAAAACATTTATTAAGGAGGCCATAAGTACGGCGAAACAACTTGGAATTATAAATTACTGCCAGGAATGAATTGTAAAAATCTTCTTCAACCGACGCTTAGGGAGCGTCATCACAAGTGAGAACACTCCCTAAACTCTCACTCGTCAAAGCAAGTGAAAATACATAATACAGTTGAGAAATAAATTTCCTATGAACTTAAATTTTAACCATCATGTCACTTGCAAAGATGACAAAGGTGGTTAACACTTTTAAAACAGACCCACGGAAAGGATCTACCATGATTTCAAATGTAACAAAAAATATTGCACTTTTTTTATCTGCTTTTTTAGTTTTTGCCTGCACCAAAAAAGAAACTCCGTCTGCTACCAGCAATTCTAATGCGGCAACAGCCTCTGCTGATAAAGAATACCAAGTTGGCATAGATGCAGCTTATGCACCCTTTGGCTGGATTGACAGCAGCCAAAAAGTAGTCGGTTTTGATGCCGACGTCATGGCGGCACTCGCTAAAGAAATGAATATTAAATTCAAAATGGTAAACACTCCGTGGGAAGGTATTTTCACACAGCTAAATAGCGGCGATCGTGACATCTTAATCTCTGCAATCACTGTCACCGAAGAACGCAAACAATCTATGGATTTTTCTGATCCATATTTTGAAGCTAAACAATTGATTGCTGTTCCTACTTCTTCAAAAGTGAATAGCATCAACGATTTGAAAAAATTAAAAGTTGGAGTTCAAACCGGAACGACAGGCAATGACTTGACAGAAAAAGCGTTGGGTAAAGACAATACCAACATCAAACGTTTTGAATCGACTCCGTTAGCACTGAAAGAATTAGAAAATGGCGGAGTTGACGCCGTGGTTGCTGACAATGGTGTTGTCATTAACTATGTGAAAAACAACGGTCAGAAATTTAAAACTGTGAGTGACGACAGTGTTCAAAAAGAGTTTTATGGAATCGCAGTGAAAAAAGGAAATTTGGATTTGCAAGCCAAACTGAATGCCGCACTGAAAGCCATTCGTCAGAATGGCACCTACGATCAAATTTACGAAAACTATTTTGGTAAAGCTCAGAAATGAATATGTTTTCATGGTTTCGTTACGACATTATCATCGCCTATTGGCCTCTGTTTATGCAGGGCCTATGGATGACAATTAAAATCACAGCATTAGGAATCACTCTGGGTTCCTTGCTGGGATTGGGCATTGGTCTGTCGCGCCTGGCTGAGGCCAAACATGGTTGGGCCAAATATTTTTTAAAATTTGCCGTACGCTGGCCATCAACTGTCTACGTCACTTTTTTTCGCGGAACACCTTTGTTTGTGCAAATTCTTTTAATTCATTTTGCTTTGATGCCATTGCTGATTCACCCAGAATCTGGATGGTTGATTTCTGGAGAATTTGCACGGTTTTTGAAACAAGAATATGGCGCTTTTATTTCGGGCTCGCTGGCTTTAATTTTAAATGCTGCGGCTTATATTTCTGAAATTTTTCGCGCTGGGATCCAGTCTTTAGATCGCGGCCAGAGCGAAGCCGCAAGATCACTGGGTTTAAACTACGCACAAACAATGCGTTTTGTTATTATCCCGCAAGCCTTTCGCCGTATGCTTCCGCCTTTGGGTAACGAAGCGATTATGCTTTTAAAAGATTCTTCATTGGTATCAGCAATTGGACTTGCTGAAATTGCTTATGCTGCACGCTCGGTAGCTGGGACTTATTCTCGCTATTGGGAGCCCTACATCACCATCTCACTGATGTACTTGGTTTTAACCATGGGATTATCGTGGATTGTATCACGTCTAGAGGAAAAATATGGCAGTGGTCATTGATATAAAAAATTTAGAAAAAAAATTTGGTAGCAAAATTGTTCTAGATAAAATTGATTGCCAAATTCAATCACAAGAAGTGGTTTGTATCATCGGCCCCTCTGGTTCTGGCAAGAGCACATTCTTGCGCTGTATGAACGCCTTAGAAGAAATCACTGGTGGCAATATTCAAGTTTTAGACTTTAATGTTCATACTCAGCAAACTGATTTAAATTTATTGCGACAAAAAGTGGGAATGGTTTTTCAAAAATTTAACTTGTTCCCACATTTGACAGCTCTTGAAAATATCAGCCTAGCCCCTACTCTCATTCACAAATGTGATCGCAACCAGTGCCTTGTAAAAGCTAAAGAACTTTTGCGTAAGGTTGGTTTGTCTGACAAAAAAAACGCCTACCCTCGAGAACTATCAGGAGGGCAACAGCAACGTGTAGCTATTGCCCGAGCCCTGGCCATGGAACCACAAATAATGTTATTTGATGAGCCCACCTCTGCTTTGGATCCTGAGATGGTTGGCGAAGTTTTAGATGTTATGAAAGCTTTAGCAAAAGAAGGCATGACCATGGTTGTGGTCACTCACGAAATGGGATTTGCTCGCGAGGTCGCCGATCGTATTTTATTTATTGATCAAGGCAAAATCATGGAGGATGCGACACCAGAGATTTTCTTTAACAATCCTAAAAGTGAACGCACTCGCAATTTTTTAAATAAAATTCTGTAATGTTGCTCTAACTGACTTTTAAAAAACGATCTTGGTCAGGCTGCGAGGGGATTTCAACAATCTGTTTGAGAGTTGAAAAAAAGTTATCAGTAGAATTTAACTGTAAGTAATTTTACTGTTCCTGAAAAACCAAACTACCATGTAATTTGCCCTCTGTCATAATGGCTCCCAAAAGTTGTAACTTTGGAACCTTTACGAAACTTTGAGGATCCCGAGTAAACGTAGCAAAAGTCAGCTCTCCACCCGTCCAGGCATATCCACTGCGATAGTATTTCATGTTGATGCCAGAATTTGGACCAGAGATGCTTTGTAGCCATTCTCTTAATGACAGCCTTTGTCCTTGGCGATTGATCACAAAACTTGAGGCGGCAAAGCCTGAATCTTCTGCACCCAGATAAATAATCACAGTTCCATGGATATCAATTTGTTTGAGATAATTATTTAATACTTGATCCGGATGAAGACTTGTCAAAAAATCTCCGCCGTAATCAGTAATAATTTTTGCCGAAGCAAGTTTTTCTAAATTTTGTGCTGTGTTTAGAGAAACGTAATTTTTATTTTCATTATTGATGAATCGTGAACGCAACCACATCAACATTTGAGAGAGCATCGAGTGCTCTTGATTCGAACGATATCTGAGCTGATTTTTTTGCAAACTTGTTTTGATTGCCGTTGAAAGCGGACTGATATTAACCCATGTTTCATTATTGCCGAGTTCACTTAACTTTGAAACGAAAGGATTAATAATTTCACCACCTCGAAAGCTGTCAAAAAATTTGGTCGCTACAGATTCGCCTTTTAGCTTACGACGGAATTCATTGAAAAAATTCTGTTTAATGATTCCTTGAATTTGACTCAATATCTTTGCTGATAAAATTCTTTTTTGATTTTCGCTGTCTTCCTGAAAAATCATTTTTGGTGGCGCACCCTCTTTGATCGTTACTAACTTAAGCGTAGGCACTGTGATTTCAGAAGCAGTCTTAGTTATTCGAACAGAGAGAATTTCATAGTCAAAAAATTCTCCTTTTTTTATTACCGAAAAAACTTCGATGTTGATACCTTGAATTTGCCCAATCCACTCCAAAAGACTTATAACTTTTCCATTTTCTGTGATGATTAAATTATGTCGGCCAAAAGTTTCCTCAAATGTACCTAGATATAAAAGAATTTCGCCGTCAGCCTTTAAAACATCAAAATATTTAGTTAACACCAAGTCTGGACGAGATGAATATGCTATTGGCCCCATGACATCCGTGATCAGATCAGCAGGTGCAAATTCTTGATGTGGTATTTGCTCAATATAACACCCCTGATAGATTTTCAATCGAGGCCCAGGGCTTGCTGAGGTCTGTAATGAAATGAGGCTTGAAGTCATCGTGGGATGTTCTGACAAAACAAACTGAAGCGCTTGACCATTTCCGCCACCAGAATCAATCCAATGGCCTTGTTTTAATTGCGCAACTCTGTCTATTGAACTTTGAAGCCATGGGAAAACTTTTCGATAACGATTGATATGACCTTCGTGAGTAAAATTATCCTGAAATTTTAAAACATTACCGGAAGCACGCTGGTCAATTTCGGATAATTTTGCAGAATATATTTGCTGGCATATTTGTGTATTTGCATAAGTATTTAATGCCGCCATCTGGCTGCAAAAAAACAATACTATAAGAATATGAATACGATATATATTTAGCCCCATTTAATCAACCCATCCCGTTACTCATTTCTATTTAAAATATATACTTGGCTAAAGATAGAGCTATACTTTAAACTCATTGAAAAAGTATCGTTGCTATGTAGAGTATTTCTGACTGTCAAAAATTCAGACAGTTAGAAGAGCTAAAATATACAGTGTAGGCTGAGAGTAAACGCATTGTAATTTAGAACATTATTTCTTTAATTGATTCACTGAAAAATCAGATGGTTTGAGTTTTTGATTGATTTGCACTTGGGCAAAAACTACGTCTGTTTTTCTATTTTTGATTTTATTTTCGACATGAATCCGATGAGGAAACCATGTATTGCCGATTTTTTGGTATTTTTCAAAAGAAACAGTTTTTTGCAATTTTCCTTTTAAATAATAATCTGATCGCAAAAGCAATTCAGGTTTGCTTGCATCTTTCTGCGAAACCGTAAATTGAACCAAATCAAAACTGCTTGGTTTTTTATTTATGCTGTCATTTTTCAATTGCAACTTTAACCAACCGCCCTCTTCCTTAACAATACTTAGATTTTTATCGAAATGATCGTCTATTTTTTTTTGATTCCAATTTCCGCGTTTGAAATCTGTTGGGTTTAAATCTTCTGCTTTTAATTCTGAGCCCAAAAATCCAAGCTGATTGGCACCACCTACTATTCGGCGAACTTGTTTGCTGGAGGGCAAATACACCCACTGTTTTTGATTTTTACCATCCATCTCGGCTAAGAACTGCGTTCCTTTTACATCACTGGGTTGTAGAATCTTACCGATCACATAAAATTTCTTATCGCGCAAAACTTGCATTTTCAGATTTCGACCTTTGATTTCACCATCAGCTTCGATAATTTTCAAATCAACAAGCGAACTTTGATCTTTGAAATCCATATTCATGCGAACATTCTTTAAAATACCAACAGCCCGTTCGTCAGCACGCGCATGAGCGGCCCATGCTACACCCACAATCAATAACACCAGAGCAAAACCTGCAAATTTTAATCGTTGCGAGAAACTAGTTTTAAATTGAAAAGGAAAACTCTTTTGAAAATTAAAACGTGCTGTCAAAATTTCAGGAAAAAGCTTTAACATGGTTGGCATAAAAACGATGTCTCCAATGGCCCCAGCAATAATAGAGACTAGCATATAAAAACCAAATATTTTTGTCATCTGAAACTGAGAAGATAAAAAAACAACAAAACCAAAGACCATAACTAAGGACTCAAACAAGCAAGGATTGCCTTCTTGTAATAACATTTGTTTTAAAGGTAAATATCTAGGCTTGTTTGATTTGATCTGACTTCGCAAACGACTGAGCATATAAACAGTGTTATTAAATGCCAACCCCAGTGCAATTGAAAACACAATGGCGACTCCAGGTTTCAGTGGTGTTTTGAAAATAACCAGTAATCCCAACAACACAGCAGGTGGTATCAAATTTGGCAAGCAAGCTACCAATGCCCAACGTAAAGAGCGAAACACAAATAGTAACAATACGCAGATAAACAAAATGGAATGCCAGAACCCCAAAACTAAATCTCGTGAAATTTCTTGATTCAATGCATGCGCAACAACAGCCAATCCACCTTCTCGAATATGCACATTCGGGAAATATTTATGTACGATCTGTTTAGTTTTATCTCTTGTCGAATTGACCTTGTCTGTATCCTGATCATGCATTCGCAGGGCGATGCGCAGATCACCAGAACTAGACAAGAACTGTTGGATCGGATTTTTCTCACTCATTGAGTAAAAAAACAAAGTCTCGTCAATAGCACCCTGCAATACACGATGATCAGAATATTTATTTTTTTTATGTTTTGTTTCGATCTGTAAAAAGTCAGTTAAAGAAATCACACTGCCAACATTTTCAAGTTGTCTTATCTCTACCAACATTTTCTGTAACTGTTTAACTGGATAAACAGAAGTCCATTTGAAATCTTTAGATTTATCGTGTTTAAGCACCATTTCATATGGAATGACTCCGCCAAATTGATTATCAATATAGTCAGTTGTTTGTCTTGAAACGTCTTGAGCAGGCAAATCATCAAACAATCTGGAAGAGTACTGTAGTTTTTTACCCATCAAACCTAAAAACACAGAAACGGCTAAAATACCTACAAAGAAATAAGAACTGTTTTTCAACAATGACAAACCCCAAACAGATTTAGCATGAAACCATGTTCTTAACTCTGGCCGCGTCCAAACCATCAAAACAGACAAAGTCCATTGTGAAATTAAAAATCCAGCCATCACCGCCAAAGCGACTGACATACCATATTGTTGAATCAAAGGACTGTTCATTTCAATCAAAGTAATAAAACCAATTGCTGTCGTTAAACTGCCTAATAAATTTGGTAAAAACATTTCTTTTAAAACACGAAAGCTATGCAACCATCGATCTGAACATGTATGCAAAACTGGCCAAACCTCTGACCAACGATGCAGGGTGTGAATGTGTATTGAAATCATTGCGATACTAACAATGATTGGCAATGATGACATTAAAACTGAAAATGGTATAGAGAACAAAGCTAAGGCACCTAAAACAACGACTTCGCCAATTAAAATACTGAATATAGTAACAAACAAAGAAGAGTATCCTTTAAATAGAAATACAAACACAGCAACAAATAATATAAAACCAATAATTGAAAATTGTTTAAGATCCGTATTTAATTTATCTGCGAAACGACTTTGCAATACTGGAGCGCCACCTAAGGAATATGACAAATTTTTAGTAAGCGAAGCAGAGTGCTGTAACGATGATTTTATATGTTGATCAATTTTACCAATCAAAACAGTCAATTGTTGTGGTGAAAGCGCTTTGGGCTCAATCACAAGCAGATTGGACAGGCCATCTTTTGATAGAAACTGTGATTTGGCAAAATAATTATTGTTGGTGATTGCGTTCCACATCGAGACATTTTTTTCATCGTACAATGGACCAACAGATAACGTGTCTCCATCCTGTCCGACTCCCTCAAGGGTAGCTAAAGACTTGGTGGATTGTACATTCTCAATTTGACTCAACTGTTGGGTTAAATCTCGAAGCCAAAACATTTTTGCAGGCTTCAACCATAATGAAAAGTTTTTTAAATTTTTCGAATGATCAGTGATCACCACAAATATAGCTGATTTATTTTCAAGATGAAAAGTTTGACGAATTTCCTTATTATGCAGCAACAAACTGTGATCTTTTGGGAAAAACTGATCTACTGAATAACTGCTATTGAGTTGAGTCAATTGAGTGAAAAATAGATAGGCAATTGCAGACAGAATCAAAACATTGGCTGTTGAAAAAAGCACAGATGAACGATTGTTATTGAGACGATTTTTAAAAAATAGATCTAAAACACCAAAAGTTCTGGAAAACGTCAATTTCATTACACTAGCAATCAAGCTGACTTTGCCGATAAGATAAGTGACAGATGATTTAATTACTGAAGGAGAACGTTTCATGCACTTCTTGTCGGCACAAAAAACATACGCCTTGATAGCTTATCTAATAAGTTCAGTAGTTTTTTTCAATGCCAGCAAGCTTTTGGCTGCAGATATCAAACATGAAATATCTCTTTTTATACCACTTTCTTTTGTTGAAAAAAATGTAGAAAAAAAGTTCGACAACGGTCAACAAAATTTCAACAAAACGATTGTTCGCAACAACATCTCTATTACAGCTGACGAGATACCTATATTGATACAACAAATTAAAATAGATATTTCCGGGCCAATCAAAATGAATAACTACGAATTGTCTTCAAAGCTTAATGTAGTTGCTCATGTAGATGCCATTCAAATCCACCAACAAGTCAGCAAAATCATTTCTGGAATCCCAGTCAACATTCATGTTGATATAGATTGCCAACCATTTTTAATCACAAATGATGCCTTAGACATGCAATCATTATGGTCGTTTACAAATCTCAATAATCACCTTAATGCTGAGATTAAAAACATCTCTCTTGCTACTAAAAACCCATGGAACGTATCCAATATTCAATGCACAGGCAGCTCTGGCGTCGGAGATTTAATTACTCAAAAAATAAGAGAAAAACTGGCTTCAATTGATATTTACAAAGATTTAATTGCGACAGAAATGCAATCTAATATCAATTCTCTTTTAAATGACAGTTTAGTTGAACTTAGAAAAACACAAAACATTCAAGCAGTTTCCGACAAAGTGTTAACTCTAGTAAATGAAATACCATTGTATGATATCGGTTTTGTTTTTATTTATACTTCTCAGGAGAACACTGTCGACAACGCGCTCATTCAAACTAAAATTAAAGACGAAACTAAAAGCTTTCTGCAAAACAAAAACTATCAAAATCCTGTAGCAATTATTGATCAAAATGATTTCACAAATTTAATTACAAACCAATTGACAGGAAAAACAATTGAAAAAGATTTACAATCATTTCCTGGATTTCAATCGCTAATGAAGTCCCGATTTAAACAATTTTTTGCATGGCCTGATTTGATGAACTATGCAAAAAATACGTCATTCCCTACAATCTCGAAATTGAGTAAATTGTCTGAACTAAAAATTGACAATTGGAGTGGCAGCAGTGGCTCTGGCCATCTTTCTGCTCAGATTGATTCTAAAGTAATGAGTCAACGCTCTAACAAACCCTACGTCTATCTACGAGCAAACAGCAATTATCAAGGACAGTTTTTATATCAAATTGTAAATGGAAACATTCAAATACAAAGCAACCTTGTTGGCTTTAAAAACAATCTTGCAATGGATTCACAATACATTAAACAATTTAGAGCACGCAGCAAAATCCCAGTTCAAATTATAAATTCATCGCTGCAAGATAGCTTAAAACAATTAATGACTTCATATCAGTTACCAAAACTAAAAGGATCCGCAGTCAATTATCAAACAACCACAATCGATGAAAATACTGGGGATTTATTTATACAAATGGAGCCTGAGGATCAAAAATAGATTACTTCAGCAATCCAGACAATAGCTCACGTTGTTTGATTGTTAGATCGATAAATTGCACACCGTGACCAGGGAAATGATTTTGTGATTTGCCCCACGGTAGACTCCATTTCTTGGAAACTCTAAACGGCTCAATTTCAGGATAATCATAAAGTTTAACCATAGCCTGTTGCCATTGCCACTCATCAACCGAAACGATAAATAAACCATCATAACTCAAGTTCAAAGTATTTGCTTTTAAGGCTTTGGACCAATTCAACTCACTGGCCTCATTCATTAAAATATTTAAGTTGATGGGATAACGATGATAACTGCGTAAAAAACGTGTGTTCTCCAAGTTGCAATTATTTTGTAATAACAAACTGAGGAATGCCAAACCCTCGCCAGATTGATTTTTACAAATACTAACAACACCAACCTGTGGGTTGCTACGAATTTTAATTAAAGGAAGGATTGAATCAATCAGAGCTAACTTTTCTTTTTCTGCAGGAGTTGCTTTCATCGACAATTTAATATCAACAATCACTGTGCTTAATGCGCGGCCTTCGACTTGCTTAAGTCCTTCGCTGATATCAGAAAAATAATGTATTTCTGTTTCTGGTAAATCTATTGATTGAATCAACTTTTCCTGATCTTGATCGGCCGCGAATACAATCAGCAGTGGGGAGATTTTTTGATTAGAATGGCTGTTAGGTTTGCTCTTGTCTGTAATATGAGATTGTGACATAGAGAAATTTTATGTAATTTAAAAACCGAAAGCAAAAATATTATTGTTTCAATAAAATATTAATATTTCACAATGGCTGGCGGTGGCTAGACGGCTAATCTCACAACTTTGGGCTAGGACTGATTCTTAAATCTGTCAATACATCCAGCTTGGTCATATCAGGAATTGTGTTTCCTGGACGATGATTATTTTTTTTACATATAGAAGCAGTCTGCCATCTTTTGTTGGATTTAAAACGTGGCAATAAAACCCAGTATGATGACCAATCACCGAGCCATCACCAATCACCATCAAACTGCGATCAGTGATTTCAAGCATTGGCGGCCACACCACTCGACGACCGATCTGACTCCCCCATGCGCGCAACCAAGCACTGTACAATCCTGGGATTAAACGCAAGGGAGCCTCTAGAGCTGGTATAGATATAAATATATATTGAATTTGATAGGACCCCCACCATGCAGGGTACTGCCCATTCGGAATGATAACTCGCTCGTCTGTTAATGGAAAAAATAAATCATGGAGACGATGTGCCAACATTGGGAATAGATAAATTGCAGCCAAAATAAATACTGGCATCATCCAATGAACTGATAAATAGGATGCATAAAATGCCAAAATTATTACTGATAAATGCAAGAATGGAAAATATACGATAAATCGACCTAAGACTGTTACACGAACCTTACTAGCCCCGCCTTTTTTCTTGAATTTCAATTCATTATTTTCATTTTGACTCATGCAAATCCTTTAATTTATTTTTGATATAACTACGATGAATCGCTTTTGACATCCTCAAACATAATTCTTTATTCTCGTTAAACACTTGAACGACAAATTGCATCTCATCGCTTTGTTCACCAGCATTGACAGAAATATCAGAATTTAAAATATAATAACATCCTGCGGAGGCTACGGATTTAAAGATTTCGATATTATGATAAGAAAATGGAATAAATAATTTATCTAATTTATTTTGGCTGCTTCGTTCTGTTTCAAATTCTACCATTGTTTGATTGAGCATATCCATTACAGCTGGATGTAAAGTAAAACGACCAATTCCAAAAGCATTATGTGAGGCCGGCAATACGACCTTGCTTAAAATATTATTTTTGCCCGCTTGCAAAACGGTTTCTAAAGTTTCAAATGAAGGTCCAATGTGTTCGGTAAAAACACTTCTGAAATAATTAAAAAATTCAGTTTTGTTTTTTAGCACCGAACTTTTTGATAAAATAGATTCAATGTTAGATACTGCTTCATCAGTTTCCCTTAAAGTTTCATTAGAAAAGGAAACCTGTCCTTGGCAGTGAATATTATCATATAACAAACAATATCCGGCTGGATGCTGCTTGGGTGAACTAATGGTAAAATTAAAGACTTTGTTATTTTTAGATTCATGCTTAGTTTGATTAAGATCTTGAACTACTTCTTGGATTGGACATGGAGAAAAATGAATACGAAAACATGTTGGCTTCTCTACTGTCGCTGAATTTCGAAATTTTATCTCTTTGACTTGATTTAATCTTAATGAAAGTTGTTTTTCAATAATTGAGCTGCTCTGACAAATCATTTCTAGCAAGACGACACCAGGAATTGTCGGCACACCGCGGATTATATGGTCCAAAAGAAACTCTTCATGACCAGTAAAGGTTTTGTTAAAATAATAATTCGTATCATCTGCGCTGCTATTTTCGAGCCAAAAATGATCTACATAAGGCCGATCACAGGCTGATTGCAATTGCGACGTAGCGATGGCACTTTCATATTGTAAGTATACTTTAGAATCAGTGACAAAATCTTTTTTAGAGCTTGTGCAAATCACTGGATCAGAATCTGCTGACAAATATTCATTAATGAAAAAATCGACTCCCGATTTAACACTGATAAAATCCATGCCTTTATCAATCATTGCTTGTTGCACAGCTTTATCTGTAGCCATACCAACCTCTCCCCACGCCGGCCAAGCAATAGCTTTGTAGGATGCCGTTGGAAAATGATTTTTAACAAACTGACCTAATGCTAATGTTACAGAATTTGTAGCTGAATAATCTGCCTGACCACTGTTACCATTCACTGCCGCGATGGAACTAAAGGCTATTATTTTTTTTAAAGGATGATCTCTCAGCATTTGCAACAACTGCCAAGTATCCAATGTTTTAGACATATATATTTGAGAGAATTCTGCAATGCTTTTATCTCGCATCAATTTTGATCTTTGTATTCCAGCTCCGTGAATCAAACAATCAACATTCTCGTTTTTGATTTTTTCTTTTAATGACAGCAAGCCCTCTGTTGTACTGAGATTAGCGATGACATATTTGTAATTTACTTTTAATGCATCCAATTCTAGAAGAGATTGTTTGAGCGTTGCTAGCTTTTCATTTTTTTCCCACATACTCATATAGTAAGCCGGTTTTTGGCCGGGTACTTTCGCGCGTATATAAAGCAGAAACTCTTCGCGGGAATTATACTGTTGATAGTCTTCGGGATCGCTTCTTCCTACCAGAATAAATTTTGTTTTTACATTTCCACTGACTGTTGTTTCAGCCAAACGTTTAACAATTTCCAAAGTGATGCCACTGGCACCGCCTGTGACTAAGTGAGTTTTTAGAATAACATTGGATGCATCTTTTAATTGCTGTGAACGACTGGGCACCCATTGTTTTTTATATAAATTAGCCCCATATATTTTTAATTCAACAGGTAAATCTGATAAATTGTTAAGACTGACTAGATTTAAAATAGTTTTTTCGACAATCGTACTTGGCGTACAAGACTCTGCAAATAAGGTGCAAATACTGCCATTGTTTTCATGAGCTAAAGTCCGATAAAAACCAATATCCGAAGAACCCATCAAAGATAGATTATCATTTGCACTGTCTGCAACCAAATGCAGCCATGAAAAACCTGAATAATGTTTTTGAAAAAGAGCAGCTTTTTTAAGAAACAATGAACATTCATCGAGTGAAAACAAATCAACCCAGGCGGTAATATCTAAAACAATATGCTGCTGACATGACGAATTGTTAATAAACATATTATCATTTAAAAAGTCTTTTTCTTTGTTAAAATCCAAAGGAATTAGCTGGATCAATGACAGTTGGCGATTGAGGCTTGCCGGATCTGCATTGACAGACGAAAAATGATAAAATTCTTCATAGAATTTCTCAGCAAGACGTGATTGTTTTTCCGAATGAATATTATAAAGTAAATAAATCTGTCGAGTGTTTTCGGCTTGTTGTTTATTAAGTAATTCTTTCAGATCGAACAAACTTGTTGTTTGATGTGTCCAACGAATAGTTTTTTTCTCTTCACTTTGCATTGGCGTGAATCGATGAAAAGTATAAGGACCATTGCCCGATGGAATTTTTCCTAATGAAATACTGAGCTCGAGAGTCCGCGGAGAAAACACAACCGAAATTCCAGTGTTAAATCTATTCACCGTGTTTTTCGTTGCAAAAGTTGTATTCTTATTTCTAGCAATATCAAAACCATCACCTAAAATATTTTGTGCCATAACAAATGATTCCGTCACTGAAGCCGCGTTTTTCAAAACGTTTAACGAAGCATTCGGAACTGAATCTTTACCTTCTAAAACTGGATTTTCCTGATGATCTCTTAGCAACTGCTGCAATCGTTGACGTCGAATGACAGAGTCCTCTGCGACATCTGAGTTGTCATACAGATGTTCAAAATGATTTGCATAAACCCTGTCTGAAATTTCACATACCGCTTTACTGGAAATTTCCCACTGAGAATATTGAAAACCATCTTGTTGAGAGTAACTGCTCACCATTAATAAAAATTGAGATTCAAAACTGAGTGATTTAATGAGCAATCGAACTTGTTTTAGATCCACACATTCTTCCAAAATACGACGCGCCAACAAAGGTGCACTTACACCCGTTGCTAATTCTTTTGGTGCCGAAGCTGCAGCAAAAGAAACACTGAGACCCGCCCTGTTCATTCCACTGACTGGCAAGATTGAACCTGCTTTAAATACTCCAATAAAAGATTGAAATCCTGGCACCGCGAATTCAAGAACTTGACGAGGGAACTTGTCTGAATCCTGAGCACTGACAAAAGGCAAATCGTAATTTGCTCCGTGCATGTTTTGACGGGTCAGTACAAAACCTGAACACAAGCCATATTTCATGGTAAGAGCACTGCTCAGCCCACTGAAACGTATCAACTCTTCAAATTCCATTCCCGATTCTTGAGCAAGATAAAACAACTCTTTTTCGTACCTAACTGGCAGATTTTTTTTCAAGTTGTCTAATGCTTTTTCTGCCCATTGATTAAAGTCTTGCGGCATTCGTTGTTGGAACCAGGAATAATCCAACTTGTTTTTAAAAAATAATTTCGACAAATCATGAGCACGTTTTTGCTCATCACCAGAAATATATGGCTGAGTCGCAGACTGTATTTCTTTAGGGAAATATATTTTTTGTTGCATGACAAAGTTTGATAATGATTTTTTGTCATCTTCCTTAGCATGATTTAAATAATAAGCTTTACTGCTTAGGTTTTTGTTCATACTTTCTAGATTTGCTTCAACCATTTTGTAGCTTACCCAACTTGGACCAACATCGACATAATGTCTAATGCCAAATTCTTCTGCCAATGAAATCACTTTTGAAAAATGAACTTGAGCACTGTATCCATCAGCTAAAATTCTAGCAACTGCAGAGCTATCAGTAACAATCTCGTTAAGACCAAATGAGGTCATCGGGATCATCATCTTGCCAGTAGGAATATTTTTAATTTTTTCATATAAAGGATCACTAGCAGAGGCCACAATCGGAGTATGATAGGCGTGACTGGCGTTTAGAATCTTTAATTCAATATTTTTTTCTAATAACATCTCTTTAGCTTTATTAATATCTTCTAATAAACCACCAATAACAGTTTGTTGATCTGTATTGCAGTTAGCAATATAGACACCTGGAATGTTTTTAATTAAATGAGTTACTGCTTTCTCTGAATCACGAATCACGGCTAATCTGCCGTTAGAATTTAAATCTTTTAAACACTGGTAGCGATGAAACAAAATATCCAATCCATTTTCGAAACTATAAACTCCTGATACAACCGCGGCAGTAAACTCGCCTAATGAGTGTCCAATAAGCAAAGATGGCCGAATGCCAAGATCCTCTATCAGGTATTTTGCGTAAGCACATTGAAATATAAATGACAAAAAATTGGAATAAAACAAATCAGAATAAGCAGCACTATGATCGTCATCAGAATAAACAATTTCGCTAAATTTTGTTTTTCCCCAACGAATTGCTTTTGCATCTGCAATATCTAAATACTGACGAAACAAAGGAACTGTCTCAACCATCGATAAATACATTTTTGCATACGCAGAACTTTGACCACAGAACACTAAAGCCAATGGTTTATTCAATAAATCTTTATTTACAAAATATATATCTCTTTTTTGCATCAATGAAATCATCGGAGAGGTTATTGTTTTAATATTTTTCTCAACCCATAGCCGAGAATCTACAACTGACCCCAACGTTGCAAATTGATTGCCTGCAACCGTAAAATATTGAATCGATTTATCCTGTTGATTTACATCATACACAGCTGAGTTTTTATAACCCTCAGACACTCTTGAACTGCTTTCATTTGATTGTGCGTACATAGATTTATCAAACTGTGACAAAAGCATATGTCCCGACAATCCACCAACGCCGAATGTAGAGACTGCTAAAATCGGGTTTGTACTCATTATTTCTGCAGTTTCTACTGTGACAGCAGATTGCAAGGACTGACTTTCCGAATGATTTTGCGCCGACAGCTGTCGTGGATCAGTTACAAATGGTGTTTTGTATATTTGGCGATTTTGACTGCTAACAATTTGTTTTGCCAAACTAACAAAGCCTGAAGTCACTCGCAATTGGCCAAAATAGGATTTGTGTGAACTGATTGGCAATTGAGACTGCTGTCTATCAGAATATACATCTAATATAGATTGCACTTCGATCTCATCACTTTTTGCCACACCCAAACCTTGACACTCAACCGAATCAATTTTTTGTTGGTCTATCGTCTGCAAGGCTTTGCTAATACTCTTCTTCATACAGTCAGTCACAGGCGCTAACATTTGTGGAGTTTTTGCATCCGCAGACATAGAAACAGAATGTAAAACCGCTTCAATCTTTGCTCCGCGAGCTATTGCATCTTCTAAGCGCATTAAAACAATGGCAACAGCACCCTCTCCCAAAACAGAACCATTGGCTTGTGTATCAAAGGGTCGAACCAAACCATCAGGCGAAAGTAAACCCATATGAGAATACATTGAAACAATCGGGCCACTCATTGCCATATTCGAAGAGCAAGCAATAACAGCTTTCATCTCACCACTTCGCAAAGCATGCAATGCATGTTCTAAAATGACGGCGGCACTGGTACAAAGTGCATCAACTGCAAAAGCTCCGCCTTTCATGTCATAAAACTTGGCTATACGCGAACCCAACATCGAGTCCACACCAGCGGTTGAGTTGTCTTTGTTAAAAGTACTGAGCTCTAGACTTATGCTTTGCAAATATTCTTGCGACATTTTCTCGCGAGTGGGAACATCCACTGCCTTGATTTTTCTCGCAATAAAATCTCTCAGATAATGCACTCGATGACTGGTTTGCTCTCGCATCATAAAATCAGAATCATTCATCAAACCTGTCATCATCATGGTATCACGTAAAATCTCTTTGTCCTCACGCAACCCTGCCGCACGCAAAGCACGATCCACACAATGAAATAAACGAAACTGATTGGGGTCTAAATGATCCAAAACAATCGGAGGAATTTTCCAACCCAATTTATCTTTCATCGTGGGAGCCGGCAAACAAGCGCCTTTGTATAATCCCGCCGAGGGAACTTTCCATTTGGTATGCGAAAGTGGAGAATCCAATAAATCCATATCCCAACGGTCACGAGAGATATCGCCAATCTGACTTTGGCCACCAAGCAATACCTGATGCAACTCTTGTAAATTTTTAGCCCCTGGCAAATCCAAGCCCACACCAACAATTGCAATCGGCACATTGTATGTCGATGACAGAGATTGAAGAGATATCTGAGATAATTTCTTAGTGCGCTTGAATTCAGTCGATTTATTTTTTTCTTGCAAATAATTTCGATGATATTGTTCATCATACTCTTCAATTTGCATATTGTAATTCACACCACCAAAACCAAAACAATTCACCATGGCTCGCCGAGGATGCAGAGCCGGCCGCGGCCAAGGCATTGCCTTTGTTGGTAAATAAACTTTGCAATTCTCTTTGCTAAAAAATGAAATCGGATTTTGTACCAAAGCCGTTGGTGGAAATTTATGTTGATGCATTGAGGCCAGTGTTCGGCACAAACCTGACATTCCCGCACCAGTTAACAAATGACCGGTTGAAGCCTTTGCTGATCCCACCGCAATCGATTGATTCTGAGTCTGTAATGGCTCTAACATTTCTTGCAAACCAGTGAGCTCTTCAACATCACCGACCTGAGTTCCTGTACCATGACACTCTACATATTGAACCGTCGACAGCGAATAACCTGTTTGCTTAAGGGCACGAGTCAACGCAAGCTTTTGTCCTTCTTTATTCGGCGCCCAAGGCCCCGTTTCAGAACCGTCAGAAGATCCACCGATTCCACGAATAACAGCGATGATTTTTGCATTACTGGCAACAGCATCTTCAAGTCTTTTCAGAGCAACAAAACCAACACCCTCTCCAGCGACAAAACCTGAAGCACGTTGATCAAAAGGAAAACTGCCAGACGTTGACATCGTCTGTGCTTTGCTACAATAAACATAAAGAAATGGACTGAGTCGGCCCACGGCCCCGACCACCGCGGAATTGATTTCACCAGCTCGTAATTTACGAATTGCTATATCCATTGCGGCAAACGAAGAAGCACAGGCAGAATCCACGGCAGTGTGACCAGCGGCAAAACCATTGAATTTTGCAATGCGCGCTCCAACAATAGTTGTTGCAGAATGAATTAGCTTTTCTACAGATAAAGGTTCTTGCAGTTTAAAATAATCAGTTTCTAATTGCTTAATAATTTCATTTTGAACATGAATTGGTAATTGTTTGAAAGTTTCAGTATTTTTTAAATGCGCCAATCGAAGATACAAGCTGCCATCAATCAAATCATGATGAATTAAATTATCAAAACCACTGTTGGCAACAGACACAAAAACAGAATCATCATTAAAACAGGTTCGCGCTTGATCAATGGCATCTTGAGCCGCAACCAAAGCCATTTGCGCCCACATGTCCATGGATTTAATAACTGAAGGTGGAATTTTTCGAAATCTCTCATAGGGAAATTCAAAAGCATCGACCCTTGCTGCCAATCGAGTATTGGCTGTATTCCAAGCTTTACTGTCACTGTTATATATTGGCGAAATAATAGATTCAGGATCTGTGATTTCTTTAACAAAAGATTTTTTATCTTCAATCGACTGCCACAATTGCTCTAAGTTATTTCCACCAGGCAAGATACAACCCACACCAAC
>CAZMVK010000016.1:2603-2885 GCA_964569545.1 uncultured Bdellovibrio sp. | reverse complement strand
GATCGCAGCATTGAGATCTATTGCAAATTGATATGTATCGACTGGTTTGTTACTCACAAATATTGCCTTTTAAATTGATTTATAACTGTGCTTGAACAAATGCTGATAACTTTTCAATAGTAGGAACGTCTTTTAATGAAAATCCTTCTTTTTTAGGTAAAGAAAAATGTTCGCGAACTGCGGCTACAATTTCCATTTGTTTAATCGTATCGACACCAAGATCAGCCTCAAGGTCCAATTCAGACTCTAAAAAATCGATTGGATATCCCGTTTTTTCAGAAC
>CAZMVK010000016.1:1351-2593 GCA_964569545.1 uncultured Bdellovibrio sp. | reverse complement strand
TGCAGACAAAACATCTGATGATGATGATTTTGCAATAGAAGCAACTGGGACTGTTGCCGCCTGAGTCGGAGTTGGCGTAGGAGCTGATACAAAACCCAAATCAACAGGAGGCAAACTCACAACTGTCTGATTATCTGATTTGTCGTTAGAACGATTTGTCAGAACAAGACTCTTTCCATCGGCCTGCGCCTCGTCCAGAGTGTTTGTTGAAACTAAGGCAAATCCTGTTTGCAACACTTTTAAAAGATTGTTCTTCTGTGACAGCACATAATTTCTGAATGCAGGATTTAATATTTGTTTATCAAAATCTGTTTGAGTAAAAAACGATGCGAGCATCGCCACCTGTCCGCACTCTTGCAAATTTTCTTCTTTATTCATTTTTGTATTTCCTGACATATTCACTCCTATTTTTTTACAAATCACTGAATGTACAAACTGTAACAATAAATTTTTCGCCATCAGGCATTGACAAAAGACGCGACCAAATCTGCATAGTTTGCAGCATGGATGTCGAAGTGAAAACGCCTGAATATGAAAACCATTTTTCTAAAATCATTGGTTCTGCCAAAAACATGACAGATAGACCGGCCAATTGAACTGCAAAACTGTTAAATGGCACCGACAAACCAACACCAAGACATTTACCCATTGCCTCTTTGGCCGTCCAATAAATCGTACCCAGCACATCTGCTTTTGCTGAGTGTTCAGCTTGCACTTCAGCTTGTACCGAGGACCAATGTTCAAATTCAGATGCCGTTAACACGTCTTCATAAAAATATTTACTTCGAGAATTTATTTTCTCAATATCAATACCAATTTGACGAGAACTTGCTGCCGCACAAGCAACGTTCCCACTGTGACTGATCGACATACCGACAGAACTCGGTACACCATTGAGCCATACTTGTGGTTTTAACGATTGTTTATTTAAATTATGATTACGAATTTCGATATCAAGATTGTTATATTTTTTGTCTTGTTGCCATCTGGGCTGTAAATTCTGGAGTTTATTCTGAATTACTTTTTTAGCTGCCAGTCGCCCAGATAAATATTGTATCTGTCGAACAGATCCTTGGTACTGGCCCATTTGAATCTGTTCCAGTTCAGTCAAACATTGATTCAGCAACTGCAAGCCAGTGCCATTCACTTTGAACAGATCTTTAAATATTTGATTCGTGTCGCAAAAAGCAATATTTAGCATATTCAGTGCAGAGCAAAGCCAGTGCCACAAAGATATTTAAG
>CAZMVK010000016.1:0-1251 GCA_964569545.1 uncultured Bdellovibrio sp. | reverse complement strand
AGATCGAGTTGTTTTTTTAGCTCTCTAATCTGCGGCATAAATTTAAGCGTATCGATATTTTGTTTGAGTTGCTCCAAGTTGCTCGCGCCTAAAATCACTGTACTTACGTGCGGATTCAACAGACACCAACCGATAGAGAGATGGGACATTGAAATGCCGGACTGTTGTGAAATAGATTGTAGAGCTTTGGTTTTGATCAAGTTATTCGGGCTTAAGACATCCTCTTTGAGCCAACTCATTGACGGCATACCCAGACGAGAATTTTGCGGAATTTCTTTTAAATATTTTCCAGTCAAAACACCCGAGGATAAAGGACTCCAGGTGGTCAAACCTAATTTTATTTTATCGTACAAATCGGCAAACTCAGTTTCAACCTTGTCTCGACACAACAGATTGTACTGGGGTTGTTCCACAATCGGTGGATGTAAACCAAATTCAAAAGCAATGTTTGCAGCCTGAGCTATGGCCTGCGCTGGCCACTCGCTTGTTCCCCAATACAAAGCTTGGCCACGATCAATCATCTGACTCATGGTATTCACGATTTCAAACAATGGCGTTTCTGGGTCCAGGCGATGGCAATAAACCACATCGACAAAATCTGTATTCAACCTTTTCAAAGAACCTTCGATTGCTTGTCGTAAATATTTTCTATTTAAAGTGTTTTTGAAGTTTATTCGATCTTCAATGCCCCAAAAAAATTTAGTAGTTAAAACATATTCGTTACGGTGAACACCTAATTTACGAAAACTCTCTGCCATGATTTCTTCGGAACGTCCATTGGCATAGACCTCGGCATTATCGAAAAAATTAATCCCTTGATCTAAACAATATTTCAAACTGAGACAGGCAGCTTCAATATCAACCTGCTTGCCAAATGTCACCCAAGAGCCAAAAGACAACTCACTGACTTTCAATCCTGAAAAACCTAATTTCCTATATTCCAATTTAGACCTCTGTTTTGATTTCTGTTTTTTTCAAATCTGGAACCAACCACCACACACCAAATACAATAAGAACCGTCATCACGCCACCAAAAAAAACAGATGGCACCAATCCCATGAGTCTGGCGGCGACTCCAGACTCGAAAGCACCAATTTCATTGGAAGAAGTAATAAAGACCGAGCTCAAAGAAGAGACTCGTCCACGCATTTCTTCTGGCGTCAACCATTGCAACAATGTAATACGAATCACCATGCTGACGCCATCAAAAGCACCACTTAACATCAAAAACAACAATGCTAAATAAATATT
>CAZMVK010000015.1:0-32277 GCA_964569545.1 uncultured Bdellovibrio sp. | reverse complement strand
TAAAGTGACTCTCGAAGATCTTTTTTCTAAAGCAAAACAAGGTGACGTTAAAGAACTGTCTGTTGTTTTGAAATGTGATGTGACTGGTTCGATGGAAGCAATCAATGGCATGTTTAGCAAGCTTGTGACTCCTGAAGTGAAACTAAAAGTGATTCATTATGCTTGTGGTGGAATTTCAGAGTCTGACGTTCAGTTGGCATCAAGTGCAAAAGGTATTGTTGTTGGTTTCAATGTGCGTCCTGACAGCGGGGCTGCTAATGCCGCGAAACGCTTAGGTGTTGAAATTCGTTCGTACTCGATTGTTTATGAGTTGATGGACGACATGAAAAAAGCCATGTCTGGCTTGTTAGCACCTACTATAGTTGAGAAGGTTATGGGTCGTGCCGATGTTCGTAATATCTTTACCGTACCAAAAATCGGAATGATCGGTGGTTGTATGGTTTCTGATGGAAAAATCAGCCGTAGCAATTTAGCACGATTAATTCGTGATGGAAAAATTGTTTACGAAGGAAAGATTTCTTCATTGAAACGATTTAAAGACGATGCCAAAGACGTTGCTCAAGGTTTTGAGTGCGGTATCGGCATTGAAAACTTTAATGATCTTAAGGTCGGCGATGTGATCGAGGCCTTTGCTAAAGAAGAAGTGGCTCGAGAGCTGAATTTACCAACGGCTCAGCCATAGGAGATTTTAGTGCGATCAGACAGTGGTAAAAAAAATATTGGAATGAAAGGCGATGGCCGCCGAGTCGGAAGAGTTGAGCAAGAGGTGCAAAAAACTGTTGCTCTATATTTGATTCAGGGTTTTCGTCAACCACTGCCTGGGTTGGTGACTGTTTCACGAGTTATCATGCCTGCAGATTTGCGCAATGCTAAGGTTTACATCAGCATTCTTGGCTCAGAAGAAGAACGTCGTAAAACTCTTGATGTTTTAAATGAAAGAGCTTTTGAAGTTCAAAATTATATCGGTCAGCAATTGCGTATGCGCTATTGTCCTAAAGTTCATTTCTACAATGATGATATGACTGAACATGTTTTGAAAATTGAGCGCATTATCCATGAGCTCAATTTGGAAAAAAAGGATGTTCAAGATGACAATATCGAAAGTCCTTCTGAGGACGAGTCTTCAGATTAGATGAGGTTTTTGTGAAATCAATTGTTTACTCTGAAATATTTGATCAAGCCTGGAAAGATATGAAGTCTTATATTCCGTTAGTTGCGGGTTTGACTTTGGTGTATTTTCTTGGAGCTTCGGTTGCATCAATGATTCCTTATGCCGGGGCGGCTTTGGGAGCTGGGTTGACTGGTGGTTATATAGTTTGTCTATTGCGAATTCGCGACGGTAAAGACATTGGCTTCAGTGATTTTTTTTGGTCCTTTATGAATCTGAGTCGATTTATTCATCAAGTTATTTTGTCGACCATTATTTTCATTGGCTCTCTATTTGGAATGCTTTTGTTTGTTATCCCAGGTGTTTGGTTTATCGTAGCATCACATCTTTCAGCTTATATTTTTGTGACTCAGCCAGAGGGTGCAAATGATGCGATTGGTGCAGTTCGCAGTTCAATAAATTTGACTAAAGATCATTGGTGGCAAATGTTTGGTTTGTTAGGTCTGATTGGTGTTTTAAATTTGTTTGGGATTTTGTGTTTTTTTTTCGGAGTGTTGGTTTCTGTTCCGTTGAGCGTTTTAGTAATGATTCGTGCAATGGAATTTTTTTCGCAACAGCTGCTTGAAAAATCGCAAACTCATTCTGCTGCTTTTGTGTCAGCTCCATTTGTACCTACTGATGACAGCGGCTTTGGTTCTGAAAATAAATAATTAAATTTCAACGAAAGTGTTTTGATGGACGGTCTTTTGCTTTTAGATAAACCTGAGGGTATGACCAGTCATGATGTCGTTTTTCATGTGCGTCGTGCTTTGAATACTCGATCTGTTGGGCATTGCGGAACTTTAGATCCGTTGGCGACCGGCTTGATGATCATGCTGATTGGCGAGGCCACCAAGCTGAGCCAATATATTCTTGAAAGAAACAAGGCCTATATTGTGACAGCAGAGGTTGGTTATACGACAGACACTCTGGATAAAACGGGACAGATTCTTAGTAAAAGTGAGCTCATTCCAAGTGATGAAAAAATTTTAGCTGAAGCGCTGAAATTATCCGGTGATTTTGAATTGGATGTGCCGATATATTCAGCGGCCAAGGTGAACGGAAAAAAATTATACGAATATGCCAGATCTGGGGAGAGTGTAACGATCCCGAAAAAAATCATGAGTTTTTTTGATCTCGAACTTTCGTCGTGTCAGAATGGTCAGCTTAAAGCCTTTATGCGATGTTCGAAGGGTTCTTTTATTCGTTCATGGGTTCAGTTGTTGGGTGAGCGTCTTGAGGTCGGGGCTTGTATGGTGGCATTGCGTAGGACCGAGTCCATGCCTTATTTATTGAGTGATGCTATTACGTTAGAACAGCTTTCGAAGCTTTCAAAGAGCGAGGTTGAGTCTTGTTCTGCGTTCGTTGGAATGTCACGAGTTTTGCCAGAGGCCCCGTCCATTCGAGTCTCTGGTCAGACATTGGTGATGCTCAATAATGGCTTGATTTCGCATGATCTGCGTTCACGCCTGATTGCCTTGGTCAATCCTGAGGTGGATCATCTCATAAAAGTGGTTTCATATTCAGGCAATTTATTAGCTCTTTTAGCTCTGGAATCGGGCAAAGGTTTTGTCATTCGCCGAGTGTTCAAAGAGCCCCAAGAATAACGTTTTTTTCAAAGAAAATCTAAGCCGTTATCTGATTGACCTTTCGTAGGTCGAGAGTTACAACAACCGCTCAGTTTTTAAACCGTGAACGCGGGAAATCGACAGCCATGACGATTTTTCGAGTCACAGCTGATTTTTTCAGCTTATTAACACTCAGACATGAGGAGGACGATAATGGCCGTCTCTAAAGTACAAAAAGAAGGTATCGTTAAGAAATTTCACCGCTCGGAGCTTGATACTGGTAGCTCAGAAGTTCAGGTGGCACTGTTGACTGCTCGTATCAATGATATGACAGGTCACTTTTCAACACACAAAAAAGACAATCACGGTCGTCGTGGTCTTGTAAAAGCAGTCAACCAAAGACGTAAGCTTTTGGATTATTTAAAACGTACAAATTTAAAAAAATACGAAACTTTGATCAAAGAATTAGATATCAGAAAATAATTATTGGCTTCGAGCCAAATTATTCGCCTTAGAGGCTATTCTAAACTCTTCAACTGAGGTGCTCGCTGAAAGTGACTGGAAACAGTTGTTTTCAGTGTGGCGCCGAAGAAAAACGGATATTGTTGAAGAATCACAAATGCCATTGAATACTTAGGATCCATTTGGTATTTTTAACTCGATAAATTAAATTATAAGACATCAAATGCTGAGATAGGATTTCGATATCGTCTCAACAGAATAAGGAGATCCTCGTGAAGACAACAGTAACTACGCTTGTTGGTGATAAACAAATAACAATTGAAACTGGGCGCATGGCAAAACAAGCTGACGGTTCAGTCCTAGTTTCTTGCGGCAACAATATGGTTTTGGTCACTGCCGTTTCTTCTCGCAAAACCTCAACTCTAGATTTCTTTCCTTTAACTGTAGAGTTCATTGAAAAGTTTTATGCCACTGGAAAAATTCCGGGTGGTTATTTTAAACGTGAAGGTAAGCCGACAACTGATGCTGTGTTAACAGCGCGATTGATCGATAGACCTATTCGTCCTAAATTTCCAGAAGGTTACCGTTGTGAAACTCAGATCGTTGCTACGGTTCTTTCTTCAGATGGTTCATTCCCAGCTGAAATTTTGGCAAGCTTAGGTGCTTCAGCTGCTTTGCATATCAGTGATATTCCTTTCGCCGGTCCAACTGCAGCTATGCAGGTTGGTCGTGTTGATGGTCAATTGATTGCAAATCCAACTCCACAGCAAATGGAAAAATCTGATTTTGATATTATCGTTGCTGGAACTCGCAATGGTATTTTGATGGTTGAGGGCGAATGCAGATTTATCTCTGAAGCGGATATGCTTTCAGCTTTGAAATTTGGTCACCAGGCATTGTTACCTTTGTTTAATGCGCAAGATGAATTGCGTGAGAAAACTGGCTCTAAAGCAAAACGTGCTTGGACGCCACCAGTTGTTGATCAGGCTTTTCGTGAACAGGTTGAGGCTTTTGCTAAACCTAAAATCGAAGCGGCTCAACGTATTCGTGAAAAAATGGAAAGATATGCAGCTTATGCGAAAACTTCAACTGAAGCTATGCAAGCTTTGGTCAGCACTATCACTGATGACAAATTGAAAGACGTTCGCGCTAAAGAATTGTCGACTGTGATTGAAGATTTAAAATACAATTGCTCACGCGAGATGATTTTGTCTCAAGGTGTGCGTATTGACGGTCGCGATACCACAACTGTTCGTCAAATCACTTGTGAAGTTGGTTTGTTGCCAAGAGCTCATGGTTCTGGTTTGTTTACACGTGGTGAAACTCAAGTATTAGGTACTGCAACTTTGGGTACTGGTGATGACGAGCAAATGATTGATTCATTGCAGGGTTTACAGAAACGTAAGTTCTTGTTGCATTACAATTTTCCTCCGTTCTCAGTTGGTGAAGCTGGTCGTATGGGTGGACAAAGTCGTCGTGAACTTGGTCATGGAAATTTAGCTGAGCGTGCTTTGAAAGCAATTTTGCCAGATTTCGAAAAATTTCCGTATACAATGCGTATTGTTGCGGATGTCTTAGAGAGCAATGGTTCATCTTCAATGGGAACTGTTTGTTCAGGTATTTTGGCTCTATTAGATGCTGGTGTGCCTATCAAAGCTAATGTTGCTGGTATTGCAATGGGTTTGATCAAAGAGGGTGATCGTGTAGCAGTATTGACAGATATCTTGGGTGACGAAGATCATTTGGGAGATATGGATTTTAAAGTTGCTGGTTCAAGCCAAGGTATCACTGCTGTGCAAATGGATATCAAAATTGATTCAGTGAGTTTCCAGGTTATGGAAACTGCTTTGAATCAGGCTCGTGATGGAAGAAATCACATCTTAGCTGAGATGGAAAAAGTAATGAAAACTCCTCGTGGTCAGATTTCTGAATTTGCTCCACGTATTGAAACTATCAAAATTCATCCAGATAAAATTCGTGAAGTTATCGGTGCGGGCGGTAAAGTTATCCGCGGAATCACTGAAGCTACAGGTGTTAAAATTGAGATTGAAGATGATGGAACAATTCATATTGCTTCTGCTGATCCTCAAGCTACTAAAAAAGCAATGGCAATGATCCAAGATATTTGTGCTGAAGCTGAAGTTGGTAAAGTATACTCTGGTAAAGTTGTTAAGATCGCTGATTTTGGTGCCTTTGTTGAGATCTTGCCAAACACTCAAGGTTTATTGCACATCTCTGAAATTGCTCATGATCGTATTCGTGCGGTGGGTGATGTTTTAAAAGAAGGTGATACTTTGGACGTGAAAGTCATGGATGTAGATCGTGCAGGCCGTATCAAGCTTTCACGTAAAGTTCTTTTAGAGAAAACACACTAGTTGTTTAGAGCGAACACTGTGGTTCGTTTTCAAAAATCAATTTTAAAAAATGGAATTCGAGTTGTTAGTGAACAGCACTCGGATTCCCGTGCTGTATCAATCGGTATTTGGGTGACGGTGGGGACCAGGGATGAGTCTGAACCATTAGCTGGAGTGTCGCATTTGTTGGAGCATATGGTCTTTAAGGGCACGAAGAATCGTTCGTGTTTTGAAATCGCAAAAAGTTTAGAATGTCTTGGTGGTGAGCTCAATGCTTACACCACCCGTGAATACACTTGTTATCATGCTTTGGTATTGCGTGAGCATTGGCAGAAAGCATTGGATGTGCTTTGTGATATTGTTTCCAATATGGAGGTCAGCCAAGATGATTTTCGCGTTGAAAAATCAGTGATTCAGCAGGAAATCGCCATGATCGACGACAGTTTGGAAGAACTTGTTTACGATGAATTTTTCATGCGTATGTTGCCGAAACATTCTTTAGGAAAACCAATTCTAGGCACGGCTGAATCTATTGCGAAAATGAAACTGTCTTCAGTTAGGAACTTTTATAAACAACAATACACAGGGGCGCAGTTGATTGTGGCTCTTGCTGGTGGCGTTGAGCATGAGGAATTCTTGCATGCAGCAGAGACAATTCTAAAACGAAAAAAATCTATTGTTAAAAGTAATCTAGTTTCTAAGAAGCGAGTTAAACCCAAAGCAAAACAATTTCGTGATGTAGTAGAAAAACAAACTGAACAATTGCATTTGTTGTTAGGTATTCCTTGTTCGAGTTTTAAGGACAGTCATCGTTTTGAGGCTTTTATTGTGAACACCATGTTGGGTGGTGGGATGACTTCTAAACTTTATCAAAGCATTCGTGAGAAAAAAGGTTTGGTTTACTCGGTCTACTCGAGCTTGAATACTTTTGTTGATTTTGGTTTGTTGAATATTTATGCCAGTTGCGAAGCTGATAAAATGAAAGCTGTTGTTAAAACTATTTCTGTCGAGGTTCGCCGAATTTTAAAAACGGGAATCTCGGCCAAAGAGCTTGAAATGTATAAAACTCAAGTCGTTGGCAGCATTGTGCTTGGTTCTGATGACATTGAAAATCGAATGCAGTCGATTGCTGTCAATGAAATGGTTTTTGAATGTTATAAAACTGTCGACGAAGTCATTGCTGAAATCCAAAAGATAACTGTGGAATCTGTTAATAAGTATTTACAAGAAACCGTACGCTTGTCTGCGATCAGTGGATTGCTTTTAGGTGGAGGCGCGCAAGATCAGGCCGAGTGGTTTAATAAGTTTGAATTTTAAAGGGGTTGATAAGATGAGTATGCCAAGAGTTGCTTTGAAAATTAAAAAACTATCTCATTACAAAGGTGATTTGCCAGGTTATCAAACTGAGCTTGCCAGTGGTTTTGATGTACGAGCGCAATTGGCAGATGTGATTTTGTTAAACCCCGGCGAGCGAGCTATGATTCCAACAGGATTGTCATTTGAAATTCCAATTGGATTTGAAATTCAATCTCGTCCGCGCAGTGGTTTGGCTTATAAACATGGAATTTCAATTGTGAACACTCCAGGAACTATTGATGCTGATTATCGTGGAGAAGTAAAAATTATTTTAATCAATCATGGAACTGAGCCTTTTGAAATCAAAGATCAGGAGCGTGTAGCGCAATTGATTTTAGCACCAGTTGTTCAGGCTCATTTTCAGTTGGTGGAAGAGTTGAGTGATACCATTCGTGGCTCTGGTGGTTTTGGCTCTACCGGTCGTTAAATGATAGGGCTTTGATAAGTTCTAGAATTTTTTAAAAGTTCTTATTTTCCCAATTCAACGGCAGGAATGCTTTCGTTGCGTTCCCAATGATCAGCTTTCATTGCTGAAATTCGATTCCAAATCCATAAGGTTAAAAAGATAGCATAGAGCACACTGATGATTTTGATTGTCAGTTTTCTATCGAGCTGAAAGTTTTCAACCAAGCCGACAAGCAATAATATTCCAGTGAAAGCCAATCCTACCAGGTAAATAGGTGGGATGTAGCTGGCCACAATTTGAAAAATAAATTGAGGAATATTGGCTAATAATACCACTGTAAAAAGTTTGCGAGTGTTCAGTGTTCTTTCTGAGAAAATTTGAAAACAATAATAAAAAAACAAACTGGCAACGCTGAGAGTGATTAAGGTCAGAATCGGTGAAACGAATGCGCCTAAAATAATCGACCACGATATTTTATGTTCAACCAGTCCGGTCAAGGCTCCTGTGCCAGACGCTAAACACATTTGCAGCCAAATCAATCTTGTCCATGTCCATTCCGGAACGGATTTTATTTGTAACAATGGGTTTTTAAGAAAAGGTAGCAGGTAGCTATTGATTTCGCGGATTTCGTTTTTAAGCAATTCAAGATGATGTTGTTTTATCATACTTCAAGGTTAAATGAGGCGATCTCTCTGTGCAAGCTCTTGTTATCTTTACCGATAAAATCTTGCTCTGCCAAACTTTGAGCGTAATACAATGAGGTCAATCTTTGATCGGAATTTAACATCCAGGCAACAGAATGACGAGGCAATGATTCTAAATTTTCTTTGGTTTGTTTTGAGTGTGTCGCCAATCGATGGAGAGACCATGTCCATTGCGTGGCTAAATGAAGCAAGCGGTGTTTGGTTTTTTTGTACTCACTTTTTGTCGGTTCATTAAGTTGGTTACCCAGCCAGTGGTAATCAAAACTGAGACTTTCAATTTTATTTTTATAGGGATTGAGTAAGGGTAATAAGGTATCTAGCTGCTGAGCTTGAATAGTGAGATGAACTCTTCCAGGAATCTGAGAGAAGAATATATCAAGCCAAGATTTTAAATATTGAGATCTAGGGGTGTTGATTTCAAGTACCTGATAACCATGTTGCTCTAGCCAGAATGGCAATTCATTCCAGTGATTGGAAGCAAAAAAAATCGATTTCACACCTGAGAAAAAAACCAGTGGATGTCTTGTTAAAAGTTTATTGGCGATAAGTGGATGTTTTTCTTTTTTGTTAAAAGCCAGTCGTTTTGAGTGTGTAAATGCGATGAACAAAAGGCTCGACAGAGCCAGCAACAAAGGAATCAGGATAATGTTGTTAATCAAAGTGTTCATTAAAGTCATGTTAGAAATATGTATCTAAACGGAAGGTCATGTCCAGCGAGTTTCGATCCGCTGTTCGATTGATAAGTGAAGAGTGAAATACGCCTTCAATGCCGACACTCATGTTTTTATTAATCATGCTATCAAGACCAAAAAGCATCAAGCCGCAAGGGGTGTTGTCGTTGATGCTGATGTCATTGCGTTCGTCTTCTATTTTTAAATAACGATTGCCAATACCTGCGCCCAAACGATAGCCATAAATAGAATTGAACATAGCACGATTCATAAATTTTAAATCAAATTCACGAAGAGATCTGGTTTCGGTGCCTGATTTTGTTTGGCCAAAATTTCTCATGTCGACTTCTGAGGCCCACTCGGGAGAGAAAAGATCAATGCCGAGACTGACTTGAAAACCATTTTGATATTTGATGCTGTTGCTGCCATTGATATTCACGCTGTTGGCTGATCCGATCAATCCAAAACCTGCATGTATTTTTAAATTATCTAAAGTGTCAGGAGTTGAGCGAGAGATGCTGGCTTTGCGTTTAGCAGTCAGTTGATTGACAAGCTCTTCGTATCGAATTTCTTCGCCATCGTTGTTAGCCGCAAAACTCGTATTTGAAAAAAATGAAAAAAACACTGCTGTGATAAGAAAACCAAAATATATTGCTAGGTTTTTTGCGGCTAGACCTCTGTCTAGAGATTTGATTGCCTTTGTCGAAAAGGGATTTGAGTTCAAACATTTTTTCATAAATAAACCTCGCTCTTAGTTCATATTATCAAAGAATTCTCTCATTCCACAAATCAGCTCTTTCCGACTGGACCTCTTTTTTGTCATAATCAAATCTATGGGTGTATTATTTTCTGTTCGTGAAAAATGTTATTGTGCATTTTGTCGCTCGCCAAAAAAAATCTATAGACACAGGCGTTTGGGGTGGAAGCATGCGCTTGTCTCGATCGCAGTTTCGTTGGCGATAATGGCCGGTATGTTTCAACAATTTCATCCCTCTTTATTGTTTTTATTGCCGACGACGATGTTGTTTTGCGATGCGTTCTTGCAGGTGCGCTGGCGCTTGTCAGTGGTTTGCAAACGTTGTGGTTTTGATCCTGTTTTGTATGTGAAAGATTCGGCTCTGGCTGCTGAAAAAGTTCGTTCTGTTTTACTCAAGAGACGTGAAGATCCGACAATGATACTGGCGTCACCTCTGCATTTACCTAAAATCACCAAAGACCGAGCAGAATTATTAAAAGATGCAGAATCTGGGAAAAAAGGCGGCTTAGTCAGTAGGCAGATTTAAACATAAGTTGAAATAATGTTATGGTTACTTGATTGAATTGATGGTGTGCTCTTTGGATCATTTAAAAGTATAGTCTCAAAGTTTTACTGATTGGTTTTTTCTGATTGAAGTCACCGTCACGGACCGCTATGTTCTTGCCCGAAGGAAATTGTAAATGAAAACACTGGTTATTATTCCCACGTATAATGAAAAAGAAAATATTCCACCTATGATCGAAGCTTTGGTTGCGTTGCAGTCGCAAACTGCTTTTGATATATTGGTGGTCGATGATAATTCTCCAGACGGAACGGGTGGCATTGTCCTGGATTTTCAAAAAAAATTATCAGATAAATATTCTGGTTTAAATTTGCTTTCAAGAAAAGGCAAAGAAGGTTTAGGTAAGGCCTACATTGCCGGTTTTCAATGGGGTCTAGAGCGTGGTTATGAATTGTTGGTTGAGATGGATGCAGATTTTTCTCATCGTCCTGTGGATTTGCTAAAACTTTTGAAGGTATCTCCAGGTTGTGATTTTGTTGTTGGCTCTCGTTATGTTCCAGGTGGAGAGACTGTCAATTGGGGATTTAGTCGTAAGCTTATTTCTCGCGGAGGAGGTTTTTACTCACGCTTGATTTTGGGTTTTCCACTCAATGATTGGACTGGTGGATTTAATGCTTGGCGAGCCGAAACACTGAAAAAAATCAATTTAAACAATGTTCATTCAAACGGCTATAGTTTTCAGATCGAGTTGAAATATAGAGCCTTGAAAAATCATTTAAACGGCGTCGAAGTTCCGATTGTATTTGAAGATCGTCGAGTTGGTCACAGCAAGATGTCATCTAAAATTGTTTTAGAAGCTCTCTATAGAGTATGGCTTTTAAGATTTCAGGCAAAGTGATGGTCTTGCTGATCTAAAAAATCTTTTGGACCAATTTAAATATTATTTGAAGCAAATGAAATGATATTTTCATTGCTGAGGCATTTTGATATGACTTTTCTGTGCAAAATATTATAAAATAGATGGATGTACTATTCCTTTGAGAAAAAAAATATTGAGAAACACGTTTTGAATATTTCTATTCAAAGAGCCCTTTCTTTTTTATTTTTGCTGTTAATTTTTTCTTCAGTAATGATTTCATCGCCCTTATCAAAGGCTGAGGGCAGTCATAATTTTAATGGTGAAATTATTGGAGAAGAAGCTCAAATTTATGAGGCAGCAAATTTTGATGCACCATTAATGGATATTGCTCCGCTTGGGCAAAAATACGAGATGTCGACAAAACTTTTTAATGAGTCGTTTTATCGCGTTCGTTTGCCGGATGGTCGTATTGGTTATATCGTAGACTCTGATATCAAACCGTTGTTTAAAGTGAAAAAAGATTTGAATAAAAAATCTATAACTTCACAGTCAGGTCATTCAGGTCATTCAGGTCATTCAGGTCAGCCAGATCAGTCGCTGAAAAGAAAACGAAACATAAAAAATAAAAACGATAAAAAAGTTTCTGATAAACAAGAAACTAAAAAAAAGAAACCATTCCAATACACTCGTTTTGTCGGTTTTGAGCTTTCGCAAATTCAATTTCAAGAAGAAACTATGTCGGATCATCGAAAAGATTCATTACTGTTTTACGGTATGAAAATTTCAGGTCCTGATGTGGTGATCGCAGGGGATTTACAAACGGATGTAAATTTACTTTTTCATTCTGGTGCACCTGGGTATTATCAATCACAAACCAAACACGGTGCGGATGGTTGGATTGTGATGGCCAATTTTTTATTTGAAAATTATTTTCCGCAAGGTCCGAATGCTATATTTTATTTAGGCTTTGGTCCCATGTTAAAGTATTCAAAATTTGAACTGACTTTGACTGATAAATCCAATGGTAAGAATACCGATTATAGTGCCACTGATATTGCCTTGGGTGCAGTTTTCAATGCAGGTGTAGGTTTGCGCCTGGGCAAGGTTGCGCTTCGTGTCGAGGGTCAGTATTACTGGGAAAAGCAAATGTATCCTGGGATTGCTCTGTCGACGCAAATGGAATTTTGACAAAGGGCTCAGGCTTTGAGACATCTTTTGCATGTTAAATTCTGGCAGTCTGCAAAACAAAATTGAAAATGAAATTCAGGTCCTTTCTCATGATGTGATTGATCAAATCGCAGCCGGAGAGGTGGTTGAGCGGCCGGCTCATTTGGTGAAAGAGCTGGTTGAAAATAGCATTGATGCCGGCGCAACCTCGGTGGCTGTTAATTTTTCTGAGGGTGGCAAATTTGTTCAGGTGACTGACAATGGATTTGGTATTTCACCTGATCAATTGGGGCTGGCCTTAGATCGTCATGCGACCAGCAAAATTCGATTGTCGAGTGACTTGTGGCGATTGCACAGTTTTGGATTTCGCGGCGAGGCTTTAGCCAGTATCGCCGCAGTCAGTAGATTGACTTTGGTTTCACGTCAGCGTGAGCAGAAAACGGCAGCTCGCATTGTTAGTGAATTTGGAAAAAGATCTTGCGTAGAAGAAATTGGTGGTTCTTTTGGTACCACGATTACCATTGAAGAGCTGTTTTCAAATGTGCCGGCACGATTGAAATTTATGAAAAGTGCGGCGGCAGAGGGCTCGCGCATAAAACAAACTCTTAAAGCTATTGCTTTGTCTCATCCGCAAGTTGAAATCAAAGTTTCACAAGATCAACAGCTTTTATCTTTTTGGCCGGCATGTGAAACTCGCAAACAAAGAGTGCAGCAAATCTTGCAATTGGAAGAGATCTTTGAGGGGTTTGCACAGCGAGAGGGAGTCAAGGCATATGCTTTGTTTTCGGGGCCTTCGCATGTGCAAAAATCGGCAAAAGATCTTTGGTTTTTTGCGCAGAATAGATGGATTCAAGATCGTGGTTTACAAGCAGCCGTTACCGAGGCTTACCGACATTTGCTTATGCATGGCGAATATCCGATGGTGGTGGTGTGGGTTGAAACTGATGCCGATCAAATCGATGTCAACATTCATCCAACAAAATCTCAGGTCAAGTTTTTAGATCCTTCATTGGCCTTCCGTGCGGTGCAAGCTGCTATCCGTGACACCTTGGAAAAGGCACCGTGGTTGCCTCACGCACCTGCTGAAAAATTTGTATTGAGTTCTCCTGAGGCTGAAATCGAAAATTTAACCTTTCATTCTCCAGAAATGGGGAAAACTCAGTATGCGCAAAAAAATTATTTTTCTCATTCAGGAACTCAGTCAAAAGTATTTGATACTTTACAGAGTTATCGTTCGCCGGCAATCAGTCGGTCTTTTGGTGATCATCAATCGAGTGTTGTTCATAGTGATGTGATAAATTCAACAGCGTCACTGTCGCATCAAAAATCAGTTTTATTTCCTTCGGAATTAGAGGAGGCAAAACGATCAAGCCAGTCTCTTGGGGAAATTCAAAAAACTGGTCAAACCTCTGGTCAAACCTCTGGGGTGTTTTCAGGGGGATCTCATTCATCGCAAAATTTAAATACAGAGAATAGATCGGGATTTTGGTCGTCCTTGCAGGTTTTGGCTCAGGCGCATTTAACATACATCGTTTCGCAAAATGAAAAGGGTATGGTCTTTGTTGATCAACACGCGGCTCATGAACGAGTGATGTTTGAAAAATTAATGTCAGCGTGGAAGGGTGGTAAGCTTGAAGTTCAAGATTTTTTATTTCCACTGGCTATTGATCTCAGTGCAGAACAAACCGAAGCTTTGTTGATCTACCAAGCGGATCTGAACAAAATGGGAATCGAGATTGAGAGCTTAGGGCCTGAAACAATTGGTGTAAAATCCTCACCATCAATTTTAAAAGAAAATGCTTTGGTTGCTGCACTCAGGCAGTTGTCGCAGGATATTGTTGAAAAAGGTGGCTCGTTTGTTTTGGAAAGAAAAATTGGTGATATGTTTGCGACCATGGCTTGTCATTCTGCTGTGCGTGCCGGGCAAGCTCTAAGCGTGCCAGAGATGAATTCATTGCTGAAAAGTATGGATGAATTTCCATTGTCGAGTTTTTGCCCGCATGGTCGACCAGTCAGCGTTGATTACAATTTTTATCAATTAGAAAAAGATTTTGGACGAATCGTTTAGGAAGTTATGCAAGTTTTTTTTGTTGTAGGTACTACTGCCAGCGGTAAATCAGCTTTGGCTTTGCATTGGGCGCAAAAGCTTGGTGGCGCTATCGTTAATTGCGACAGCATTCAGGTTTATCAAGGGCTTGATATTGGTTCAGCCAAGCCGACGGCAGAAGAGAGGGCCACCGTCCCGCATTTTCTTTTTGATTTTGTGCCAGTCGGTGAAGAGCTGACAGCAGGTCGGTATCAAAGAATTTTTTTTGAAACAATGACAGAGCTGGAAAATAAATTTCCCTATGTGTTTGTTGTTGGTGGGACTGGTTTTTATTTTCAGGCAATTGAAAAAGGAATGTATCCAATTGGGGCTGCTCGGCCAGATTTGATAGCAGAGATTGAACAAGAATTGAAAACCTCACAGGGAGCTTATGGTTTGTATCAAGAGTTGTTACAAAAAGATCCACAAGCAGCCAGTAAAATTTCTGAACAAGATCATTATCGTATTGCCCGCGCCATAGAGATGATGCGTACACATGGCAAAACGGTAACTGAGATCAAGAGATCATTTGAAGAACAGCGAAAACCATTTCCGTATCCCCTGAAAAAAATTGGTGTGAGGTTAGAGCGTGAACGTTTGTTATTGAATGTGCAGCAACGGACAAAAAAAATGTTACAGTCCGGGTTGGTGAACGAAGTTGAAGAGTTGCTTGCATTGCTAGCGCAAAAAAACAAGTCAGATTGGGCACCCATGCGCAGTGTGGGTTATTTGGAATGTGCTCAGTATCTTCAGCAAACAAACAAGGCTGATCGTGATTTGTCTCAGCTTGCTGATTCCATCGTACAAAGCACTATGCAGCTTGCGAAAAAACAAAGAACTTGGTTTCAACGTGATAAAGATATTTTTTGGCATGAGGCTGTAAATGGATTGGATGCTGCAGCTGATTTTTTCGAAACATAATAATTGCAAATGAATGGGCGAGTGGACTGGTTCTTGCCTGGCACTGTTGACAGTAAACGACTGACGGAGAAATATACAAAGATGAGTGAACGAATAAAAAAAGCGGCTAAATTGAAGAGTTCATCGGCAACAGAAAATACAATAAAAAACAAAGTCATTTTAAAAAGCATGACCGGATACGGAGCTTGCCAGCAGAAATCGGCTCAGGGAAATCTTGAGATCAGTTTGCGAGCGGTAAATGGTCGTTTTTTGGAAACCCGTTTTCATTTGTCGCGGGATCTAATGGTGTTTGAGTCGGAGTTTAAAAAAATTATCGAAAAATATTTAATTCGCGGAACGGTTGATATTTTTGTTTCTCGCCGTTTGGAAAAAGAAAACCAAACCGAGGTGAAATTGCATCGTGAATTGGCGAAAAAGTATTGGCAGGCATTGCAAACTCTGGCCAAGGATTTAAAAATTACGGCGCCTTTGCATTTAGAATCAGTGATTCGGTTACCTGAAGTTTTAAAAATTGAAGAAACTTCGGTGCCAGTCAGTGAGGCAGAGAAAAAACAATTGTTACAAGTTTTTGAAAAAGCATGCCAAGCGATTGATCTAGAGCGTGAACGTGAGGGCTTGAGTTTGCAAAAAGATTTACTGCAAACCCTGCAAATGTTGCAGGTTGAAGTAGATAAAATTCAGACAATGCGTGACGAGGCCAATCAACAGTTGGCTCAGAGATTTGAACAGAGAATCAAAGCCCGTCTGCAGGGCATGGACATCGATGCCAGTCGGTTGTCGCAAGAAATCGTGATTCAGCTTGAAAAGGCAGATATTAATGAAGAGCTTTGCCGACTGAAAGAGCATATTCAAAATTATCGCCAGTTGCTTAGCGAGGGGCCTGCTCGAGGTAAAAAGCTTGATTTTTACACACAAGAATTGCTGCGTGAGGTGAATACGATTGGATCTAAATCCAGTGTTTCCAAACTGACGGAGAGTGTGGTAGAGGCTAAGACCCTTATCGAAAGACTGCGTGAACAGGTGCAGAACGTCGAATAGGATCACGGCTGAAAATTAGGAAAGTGGATCATGGCAAAACCGACTCTAACCAGAATGATTATCGTGGCTGCTCCAAGTGGGGCGGGAAAGAGCAGTTTTGTCGAGCGCATTTGTCGTGAAGAGCCCAGACTTGAAGACACTGTTACCTTCACTACTCGTGAAATGCGTCGTGGAGAGTCTCAAGGCCAGCCTTATCATTTTGTCAGCACTGAAAAATTTGAGCGATTGATTGAACAAAATTATTTTGTCGAGTGGGCACGTGTTCACACTAGCATGTATGGCACACCCTTGGAGCAGATCGAAAATGCCTTTAAAGTTGGAAAATGCATCATTATGGATGTGGATGTTCAGGGGGCTAGGACGTTTAAGGCCAAGTACTCTGACGCTAAATCTTTGTTTATTTTACCACCTACGATCGAAGAGCTGCGACGCAGATTGCTAAAAAGAGATGGCGCCGGGGCAAAGGACATCGATGTGCGCCTAAAAAACGCTGAAAAAGAGCTTTTACATGCTGATGAGTTTGATTTTCAGATTGTGAATGACGAATTTGAAGCTTCTTACTTACATTTTAAAAAAATCGTTGAAGATTTGCTAGGATAGCGTTACTTTTCAAAGCTCGATTTGAAGGAGATTACATGGCACGTGTCACAGTTGAAGATTGTTTAGATAAGGTTCCTAATCGCTTTTCCTTGGTGTTACTAGTAACAAAAAGAGCGAAACAGTTGATGAAGGGTTCTGAACTGACTGTGGCGGCTAAGGGTAATAAAGTTATCGTCAGCGCTCTACGTGAGGTTGCAATTGGTAACGTGGTGTTTGAAATCGATACCAGTACTGGAAATCCTTTCGAACAAATCGAAGCGGATCTTAATAAATAAGCCCGTATAAACCCGTATAAATAAGCTCCAGTAAAATTCAGTTCATTCAGTAATATACTCAGTAAATTTAAAATTAAACCGTCATCAAACATGACGGTTTTTTTTATTTATAGACCTAAGTCGGAAGACCAAGGTTGCAAGTCGTGAAGATTTTAGATTTCGCAAACAGAGTTTTTTACCGGCCTGCTAATTTATTCGCTTGTCGAAAGCGATGTAACAAATAGAATTTGTGTTAGAATGGATTACTGGACTTCTCGAGGTCAAGCTTCGACCCGATAAGTATCAGAGTATTGGAAATACCACGATATGGCAGATTTTGCAGCTTCAGAAAGATTGAATGATCGCCCGATAAGGACGGTGGAAGAGCTTTGCCAAAAAATCTTGGTTTACTATCCCAATGCCGATATCAAATTAATTGAAAAAGCATATTATTTTTCTGAAAAGGCTCACGAAGGACAAATTCGCCGTTCTGGTGAAGCCTATATTTCGCATCCACTGAATGTCGCTGGAATCTTAGCGGATTTAAAATTGGATTTAGATTCTATTGCCACTGGCTTATTACACGATACGGTCGAGGACACTTCGGTTACGATAGAAGATATCAAGCGTGAATTCGGTGACACCATTGCGATGCTTGTAGATGGTGTGACAAAAATTTCTAAAATGAAATTTAAAACATCCACCGAACGTCAGGGCGAGAATATTCGCAAGATGATTGTAGCCATGGGTAAAGATGTTCGTGTGGTGTTGGTGAAGCTTGTGGATCGTTTGCATAATATGCGAACGTTGAACCATATGCCCTATGAAAAGCAATCGCGTATCGCGCAAGAGACTTTGGATATTTATTGTCCATTAGCCAGTCGTATGGGTATTAGCAGTTTGAAAATTGAGTTGGAAGATTTAAGCTTTCGATATTTGCGTCCAGATATGTATTACCAGCTGGTGCAAAAAGTAGAGCGTAAAGAAAAAGACCAAGCTAATTTTATTGTTGAGGTCAAACGCATGATCTCGCATGAATTGGATCGTGCAAGTTTTAAAAAATATGAAGTGCAAGGTCGTTCGAAACACTTGTGGTCTATCTATCGTAAGATGGAATCTCGTAATATAGATTATGAACAAGTTTATGATGTGTTGGCATTTCGTGTTGTCGTCGAAAATCTTTCTCAATGTTATGAGGTTTTGGGTTTGATGCATTCATTGTACAAACCTATTCCTGGAAGATTTAAAGATTTCATCGCTATGCCAAAAGCCAACAACTATCAATCTTTACATACCACAGTTGTCGGGCCAGGTGGGGAGCGTATTGAGATTCAAATTCGTACGCAAGATATGCATTTGGTCGCTGAGCGCGGGATTGCGGCACACTGGTTATACAAAGAGCGTGGAAAATCTTTGACTGATAAAACTGTTGATCAGTTTGAGTGGTTAAAGGATCTGGTCAGTTTGCATCAGCAGGTTGGAAATTCCGATGAATTTTTAGATACAGTTAAAACCGATTTGTTTGAGAGTGAAATTTATGTCTTTACACCTTCGGGTGATGTCCGTGAGTTTCCAGATGGGGCGACGCCAATTGATTTTGCCTATGCTGTGCATACAGATCTTGGCAACCGTATTGTTGGCGCAAGAATCAATGGCAAGATGGTTCCATTAAAATATCAATTGCAAAATGGTGACACGGTTGAGGTCATCACGGCGAAAAATCAGGTGCCAAATAAAGACTGGCTAAAAATGTGCGTCACTAATAAGGCGAAAACAAAAATTCGTGCTGTGGTGAAAGAGGAGCAGCGACGTCGTTCGTTGGCTTTAGGTAAAGAGCTAGTCGATAGAGAATTTCGTAAATTTGGTGGCTCATCGGCAAAATATTTAAAAGGTGAGTTGTTTGAAAAATTCAAAAAAGATTTTGGTATTCATGATGACGATGAAATTTTAGTTCGCGTTGGTTATGGTAAATTAGAACCACGTGTTGTGCGCGAGCGGTTGGCTCCTGATTTGGTTACTGGTGAGCCTGAAGTGAACGAGGCAGCCAAGGAAAAAGACACATTCTTTCAGCGTGTGGTGAATGCAGCCACGCAAAAAGTTAAAAAATCAGGTTCTTTGATTTCAGTCAGTGGTATGGACGATGTTTTGGTTCATTATGCTCGTTGTTGCAATCCAATCCCTGGGGATCCTATCGTTGGTTTTATCACTCGTGGCCGAGGTATTTCTGTTCATCGTAGTGACTGTCGTAAGGCTTTTGAGTTTGATCAATTGCGCAAGGTTGACGTCGGTTGGAATGCGCAATCTGCAGATTCAGGACAAGAACGTATTGTTTCAATTCGAGTGATCTCGCAAGATATGCCAGGTCTTTTGAAATCGATGTCAGAGGCTTTTTCAGCAAAAGAAATCAATATTCATAATGCTCAAGTGCGAACGACCAGAGATCATAAGGCTGTAGCTATTTTTGATGTCGGAATTAAAAACACACAACAGTTGACTCAGGTTATTTTTGATTTGCAAAAAATCCGCGGGATCATTGGTGTGTCCCGTGTCAGTGATAATTGAAAATAAATATTCTGTGTGCAAATAAATACGCATCGGCAGCGAATGGTTTATTTGATGAAGAAAAAATTTTAAAAGAAGCTGTTGAGAATCTGGTCGCGGTGATTCATGGTGGAGAGTTGGAAGGGTTCAGGTTCTGATAATGTTCATGAACTTGCATCAGCAAAGTCTGCCCCAGAGGGCCAAGCAGTTGTGAAAAAGTCTTCCGGTTCAGATTGGCCGCAAGCTGGTAACTTTTAATAAAAAATTGCTCTTGTTCGTCGTAATAACCGTTCCAAAGTTTAATGGCAGTGGGTTCTGTTAGAACCCAGCTGCGCAGTTCTTGAACGGTTCCTGTTTCTCTTTTTAAATATCCTAAAAGGTGTGAAACCTGTCTGGGTGAAAAATCTAAATAATTTAGAGATTCTTCCATAATCGCCATCTCGGTGTAAGATAAAAAATCACTCATCGTTTGCCAGAACTGTTGACCTTTTTTTCCATAAGAACTTTTGCAAAAAAAAGTGGTGCAGACGACACCTCTGTTTTGCCAATTGCCACAGCGATTTTCATCTTTTAAATAAAATGGGCAAAGCCAATCGGCGCGATTGCCAAAATCAGTTTTTGTTTTTTCATTGAATTCAATTTGATACCGAACCGGGGCGGGCATGCCAATCGGTAATGAATATTCACGTCGTTTGATCTTATCGCGAATGACCTGGTGTGCATTTTCTAACTGAGCATCCAGTAACGTGGCGCCGATTAAAAAATTTGGAAAAAAAGGATGGAAAGTGCAGCATTTTAGATTGGCTTGATAAGTTATTTTTTTTTGATTCGTTATTGATAAATCTTTGTTGATATTTTTTGTATTGTTGGTTGTTCTTGTTGATTTTGTATTGCTGGTTTTAGCCATAATGCAATTGTCGCATGTGGCTTTGGTTTCATTAAGATTCATATCCAAAATTGAATTTGGTAAAATCTTTTTATAAAGTTCTGGCAATTGAGTTTGAAATGGTGGGTTTAAATTTTTCATTTTATTTAATATATGTTAGTGCAAATTTAAATGTCATCTGGTAGTTAAAAATATTTTGGTATTGTCACAGATTTGTTCTATTTTTTGTTGCAATAGGTTTTGGTTGCCCCCGAGAGTCTGGCTAAGCTTTCGGAGTTGATGGCAGTTTGGTGTAGATCTAATATTTTTCGAATTATTTTGGGTGGTAGGTTTGTGCATTGGGAATCGACATTAGCAGCGTGTCGATCCGGAACCTCGATCAGCAAAGTAAACGCGGAGGCTCCATTTAGAAATATGGACCTTTTGTGCGCAGGCCGTATCGCTATTCATAAAGGCACTGTTTCGGTGGCCGAACACTGCCATTTTTTCATTGGGTTTTTGATTGATTTATGTGAAAGGTCATGTAGAGTCGGAGATTGCTTGAGAAATTTTATAGAGAGGGTTCTGGCTTGAATTTTGCCCAACAATTCCCATTCATTTTAAAGATTATAGATAAGATTTTGATTCATGATGCTGAAGTTTTTCGAAAGCAGAGCCTTGCAATTCAAACTATAAATTTCCTTTTATATTTGATAGCCTTATTTTTCTATTTTTTGTCAGGGTTTGGACTAGGATCCGCTCATGGTCCCGATCGACAAGAAATAGTCGATAGCTATTATCATGGCTTACATGTCATAGTGGCCATTGCCGCAATTTCTTTGGCCACTCTAATTGCAGCGAATTTTTTAAGAATGAAAAAGGTTACTTCGTTAATATACGGTTTTATTACTTTTCTGGGTCTTGTTTTCGCAATTTATAGCACAGTACAGTTTCTACCGTTTATTTTCTTTGCATATTTTCATGCAAGGTTGGCGGTCTCTTTCTGCAGTTTGAAATTATCCGAAATTCGACCTAATCGTTGAGGAAAATACTCCAAAATCCCTCCTTTCTGATATTTAATTTCTTGAAGCTACTGAGCCTTTTTGGCCATTGAATTTTTCCTTTTCAGCAAATTTAGAGATTAGATTGTCAAGACATTCATTTTTGCAGAGTTCAAGATTGCGAACCTTTTGTCATGAGCTGCTTTTGTCTTTGATCGTGTATGTTGAAACAAGCTGAGTTGCGGTTGCTGTAAATTTTAATCGACTTCGTCAAGTTCTGGGATGCGGCTAAAGGCAATGCGGGTTGGAGCTGTTGAGCGATGATCATGCAAGCTGCCGACGTAAACAGTGTCTCTGCCATATTTTTGGTTGATGGCATCGACGGCTTGAAAAACAGTGTTGCGTTTTTCGTTTTCAAAAAAAGACAATTGATGTTGAGTTTCGGGTACAAAATCACTGAGCCAAATGGTGACCTTGATGGGTGTTAATTTTCTGGGACTGAAGGCATAAAACTCTTTCAGTTTTTGCAGCATAAGGCTGGTGTCTTGAGTTTCACTTAATCGAACGTGGTGCTCCCAATATTGTCCATTGGTGTATTTGACATAAAAGGAAATTTTTTTGCACATCATTTTTTCTTTGCGCAGGCGGAGAGCCGCCTTGGCAGTCAGCTTTTGTGCCACATTGTAGGCACCTAAAAAATTTCTGAGATTGGGTGGCATCACGTGTTGATGGCTGATGGATTTGCTATCAGGGCTGAGTTTGCTTTCGATATGTTCGCCCTTGAGCAAGTAATAATATTTAGCGCCAACAATGCCACCCCAGGCGGCCCGCATCTGTGGTTCTTTCAGTGCTAGTAATTGCTCCATGTTACGAATGCCCATGTTTTGCAGTCGCTGATCCATGCGAGTGCCAATGCCGGGAACGTCTTGTAATTTGAGATGATGTAAAGAATGGGGGAGCGAAGATTTCTTGATCACGGTCAGGCCATCAGGCTTTTGCATGTCGGCAGCCATTTTGGCCAGCAACATATTTGAGGACAAGCCAATCGACAAAGTCATGCATGAGCCCAGCTGTGTGGCGATTTCTTTTTTAATTTTCATGGCGAGAGATTTTGCGACCTCGACATCTTTTTGTGAGCCCGTCATTTGACAGGCAATTTCATCAATCGAACAAACGGCGTGAACAGGCACGCAGCTTTCAACAATTTCGATAATGCGATGATGGTATCGTACATAAAGTTGATGATTTGCGGGAACGCACAGCAAGCCAGGACACATTTTTTTTGCATCACCAACGCGGGTGCCAGTTTTCACACCAAATTTTTTTGCCTGATAGTTGGCAGCGATGCAAGATGTGCTGTCTGAATTCGTCGGCACCACAGCCAAGGGGCGCCCACGCCATTGTGGATTGTTCTGCTGTTCGCAGGAAGCAAAAAAAGAATTGAGATCTAAATACAGCCAATCAACCATAGCCAATTTACACATTATTTACACATCAATGCAAGGGCTTATTTGGCGTGTAAATTGAACTGTCTTTAGGTAGGGCATTGATGGATTGAGATAATGAAGAACGTGATTGTTTTAGAGATTAGTCAGGAGAGAATTATATGACAAATGTCAGCAAAATTAGTCATCGTTTCATTTTGAGATCTCAACGAATTGCTAAGCAATTTGCAGGTAAGCACGAAAATATGTCAAATCGGATTCAGAGGAGAAATTGTAGCAGATCTACAGCGATGACGAACAACGCTGAGATCAGTTTAAATTTGTTTTCACAGCAGGGTGATCAAATGAGGGCACGCCCTTATTTTAAAACAGATTTAAAAATAACTTGGTTGAGTATTTTCTTTTGTTTAGTGTTTGTATCGACTGTCGCGCATGCTGGTAATCAAACAAGAGATCTGGCAAGTAGCCAAGAATCGGTTCGTGATCAGTTGGATAAAGAAACTCCTGCTGAAAAAAATCAAAAATTTAATAAACTTTTGAATCTTAATCTGACCCATGCTTTGTTTTCATGGGTGCTTGGTGAAGGTTTAATTGCTAACAAACCCGCTGATGGCGAGTTTGATGCGAATTATTTTTTACGTAAACAACAACTCAACGTTTTAATGATGTCTTGGAAGTCATTGATTGAGTCTGGAAAATACAAAAGCAGTGAGCAGATATTTTATGTTTTGAAAAAATATTATCCATATTTTTCTAAGCACATAGATCCATTTTTATCAATGACCAGTAAAAAGCCGCAGGTAATTTTGCCATATTACCGCAATACATTTTTGGCGGGTGTGTTACTTTCGGAAAAAGAAATGCCGGACTCTTATGCTCGATCAGTGAAATTAATAAATGATATTTCTTGGCTGTTGGTAACGCCAGAATTAACACTAAAGGAAGATGATAAAAAATTAGGTCCAATATTGTTGGAAATCATTGGTATGTCGCAACCTCAGAATAAGGATTCTTTAGCCAGTTTAGCTAATCAAATACGTTCGCAGAAAAAATTCTCAACTGCTACCGTGGTATTAACTGCGGTCAAAGATTTTTATGAATACGGTGGAGGGATTGCAGCTCTTCAAGTTGCTAAGCCGATTTCATTTGTAAGTCAGAAAATCTCTGGAGCGTTTTCGGCGGCTACAGCATTGGCTAAAAAAAATCCGATGACAGTTGCTTTGTCAGTTTCTGCGGGTTTGCATTCTTTGATTTATTTAAAAGATTCTCAGTTGTTTCAGGCCTGGCAGCAGCAACGAAAGGTCACGTCTTTAACTTATGATTCTCGGTCAATAGAAGTTTTGTATATGATTGAAAGATTAAGCAAAGCTTCGGATGATTTACTTGCATGGGATCGTGATCAAAATGTCGGTTGGACTGGGTCAGGTGCTTCACCATTGTTAACTAAGCAAGAATTGATTCTGTCTGCGCAAAATTATTTACAAGGTAAAAACAGTTCGTTTGATTATTTAAACTTTTTTCTACAAGCAGAAACTCTACAAGGGATCGGTTCATTCGAAAAAGGAGATGCAAAAGTTTTTGATTTATTGTCGGCCTTGGCCGAAGAGTTAAAGGCTAAAGTACAAAAGATCCCACGCACCGGCGACATGAATGCAATGAATGAGCTACGTCGTATATTGATTGGTCAGTATTTGCATTCGTACAAGCGAGATTATCCAAATTTAACTTCTGTCTTTTTAGGCTGGGGTGGAAATTGTGTCGCACGCACCATGTTGTTTGTAGCTCTGTTGACAAAATATCCTGATTTGTTGCCGTCTGGCGCGAAGATATATTTAGGATTTTATTTGGATCATTTTGAACCCATTGTCGAATATCAAGGGCGTCAGTATTTCTTGATGGCTGGGTCGATTGTTTCGTCGTCTAGGGCTGTTCTTTATAAGCCAGAAGAGATGGTTCGTTTGGCAGTTTATTCTTTAAAGAAAAGTGATGATTTTAGCATTAGAAATATAATTCCTCGAGCTGTTGGACCTAGAAGTATTATTCAAAGAGATGGTTTGTTTGAAAAAATCCCAGATTCCTATAATGTGAACGCATTCGTTCTCTCAAGTGATCCTGTTCCTGAGTCTGCGCAAGCAAATTATCAAGATTTTTCAAATGTAAAATCGGATTTAGAATTTAAGATGTCTAGGCAAATATTAGGGGGCGCTAGTTATGGTAATAAGGAATCTAAAGATCCAAAAAAATATTGTTTAAATTTAGTATTCACACCAGAGTACAAGTATGCCAGACCATTTGAATTAAGGATTGTAACTTTGAACCGTTGTGCAGAATTGCGTATTGTTGATTTCGATGTTTATGTCGAATTCAAACATAAAGAAGCTGAAATTCAAGCAAATCTATTTGATTTTTCACGAAAAGAATACAACAAATTCTTTTTGAAAATATATACGGATCCAGAAGTTGTGAATTACTTCTCTTATCAATTTAAAAATTTTGATTTTCTAGGAGAACCAGATACTTCTGAGGAATCAGCTTTAAGATTTAATAATAAACTGAATCTTGCATATTATATGAGAGCACTATTTGAGAGTTTTAAAATAGAATACCAAAGTTATTTTTACAACAATATGTCGGATCCGCACGCTGTTGATAAATTGTACTATTGTGATCAGATCTTAAATATTTTTGGTAAATACGATATGTCGTTGTGCTTTGATAAAAATAATTCGTCAGATCAGCGAGATAATGAAGAAATGCATTTGGCTGAAAAAATAAATGTATATTCTTACAAGTCGTTTATGAAAAATCTCTCGGAGCGACCATTTGATTTTGCCAAAAAAATAATTACGGCAAGCTCTATCGAGCAAAAAATCGTGAAGAGTTTTTTTCCAGCAACAGATGATTATGATTTAGAATATGAATTAACGAGAGATCAAAAGAGTGAATCCGCAAAGTTTATAATCAAGCGAGCAAACGAAGTGCGTTTAAGCATAGATAAATTAACTGAAGCTGAATTGTGTATTCGTTCTGATAAAGATATACAGCTAGCAACTATTAAATCTAATATTAATTGGAGATGGGGAGAAGTAAAGAAAGTAAATCGTAGTGAGCAGCAGTTATGTTATGGCAAACCTGGTGTTGAACAAGAAGACTTAATTCAGTTGATGATTTATACGCAGTCTGGCTTGCGACTTTGGAGTAAAGAAACTGTACAATTGTACTTACATTTTCTCAGTACAAAAGAAACTTTCGACCAAAGGTTATTTCTCAGATTCATTTTTGATAACTATCATCGTTTGAAGGACAACGGAATTTCGTTGGTTCATCTGAAGCCAGAGGATTTGCAACAGCTATCGAAATTGTACATTGAATTAGCTAATCACGGTGAGGATGCTTTGAATCAGGGTGAGGTTTCTGTGAAGACAAAAAAGATAAGTGATCCATTGATTAAGAGAGATTACTCTTTGAAATTTTGTGGAATGGAATGAAGCATCATGGCGTGGGCATACAGTTAGCTTCTGATCGCAATTTCTTGTTGCTCTCTGCGGCGACCTCGTTTCAAATAGTCACCTAGGGGTGACTGTTTATGAAAATAAGAATGATCTGTTCTTCCGTGTTTTTTGTTTGTTTGATAATGGTCTCTTTTTTTGTGCAACAAGTAGAGGCAAAAGAATTAACCAACCGTCTTGGTGTGGGTTATAAAAATTCATATGTTAGCTACAGTTTGCCAAGTGTTGCGGCTGTTTATTATCCATCACCAAATTTTGGTGTTGTTGGCGCTTTGGGTGTGGACACTGAAGATCAGTATTCTAAATTTGCATTTTTGGGTGGTGTTCGTCGGATTATTTTTAAAGAAGATAATATGAATTTCTTTGCCGGTGGTAACGTCGCTTTGGTTAATCAAGAGACAGCGGGGTCGAAAGATTCTGGTTTCGAGTTGGCAGCCCTTGTTGGTGGTGAGTTTTTTATTAAAGGTTTAGAAAGTTTGGGATTTACTTTTGAAAGTGGAATGGGGATCACCAACGTGAAGAAAACTCGTTTCCGCACGATGGGGGATTCCTTCCTAAACGCCGGCATGATCTTTTACTTTTAAGCGCAAGCAGCTAAATGACCGGAGCCTTCGTTGGTTCGTCGGGATGGCCACTTGGCCAATCCCTCCTCTCCGCCTTGGCTGCGGTCATTTTTCTGCTTGCTTGGTTTTTGGGTTGGGTTGTTGATTTTGGTTTAGTGATTGGTTTGGGTTTTTAATATTTTTTTTATTGTGAGGGTTTTTTTATGAAGAAGGTTGTTCTTTCTGCTTTGGCTCCGGCTCCGATTGGTCCTTATTCTCAGGCTGTTGAGTCTCAGGGTTTTTTGTTTTGTTCTGGTCAAATTCCTTTGACTGTTGATGGTGGTCAGATCACTGGCAGCATTTCAGAGCAAGCTGAGCAAGTGATGAAAAATATTGATGCTGTTTTGAAAGCTGCTGGTTTGGGTTTTAATAATGTGGTTAAGACAACTATATTTTTAACTAATATGGCTGATTTTGCCGCTGTGAACGAAGTTTATGGCAAATATTTTACAGAGCAGCCTCCGGCTCGTTCTACAATTGCAGTTGCGGCTTTGCCAAAAGGTTGCAATGTTGAGGTTGAAGTTTTAGCGGCGCGAGGTTGATTGTTTGAATTCAAAACGCACAAGGAAACGTTTATTATTTTTCATCACCTTGTGCGTCCTGATTTTTCTTTTTTATTTTATTCGTGAGTATCGTCGGATCTCTTCACAAGATATAAACTCGTGGACAGAAGATGTGCATGTCGATTGCGCTGTGGTTCTTACTGGTGGCACCAATCGTGTGCGCGAAGGATTTGATCTTTTAGCTCGTCAGCAAACAAAAAAATTAATCATCTCTGGGGTTTATTCCAACGCTTTGTTGCGCGATATTTTTCCTCTCTGGCCTTTGTATGGAAATTTGGATGAAAGAGATGTAATCTTAGAGCGCAGGTCCAATACCACCTATGGTAATGCTCAGCAGTCTTTGCCTTTCATTGAAGCTCTCCATTGTCGTGATGTGGCTTTGGTGACCTCGAACATTCATATGTACCGCGCTTACCAGACCTTTCGTGGAGCTTATCCTGAATCGGTGACTCTGATTCGCCGTGCAGTCAGTGTCGGCAAGGGTGAGTCTGGTTTTTTTGAAACCTCGACCGAGGTTTTGAAATCAATGTTCTATAGCCTTTGGGCTTATTAAAATTCTAGACTGGTTTGTTGCAGTCTATTCTAGACTGGTAAATTGCAGTCTATTCTAGACTGTGGCCACGGCTAAAAATAGCCGATGTCTATAGCATGTTTTGGTATAGTGTGGACCGTGTTGGTCATTATTTTATTTTGCGAATTACAGGTATGTTGGAACTGTTGCTGATGATCTATTTGTCAGTGCGTGCGACTGTGCGTGATCAAGCGCAAGGGATGCGAACGATATTCTCTGTGGTTTCTGCGCAAATTTATTTCACTGGTTGGCAGGCTATGCCTTTGATCTCACTGCTGGCTGTCGCAACTGGTGGTTTTGTTATTTTACAATCCTCGGCCAATATGGGTTTGCTTGGTGGCACCAAAGTCATGGGGCAATTGTTAGTGGTCGTTGCCGTGCGTGAGCTTGGACCATTGATCACAGCTCTGGTTGTTGTTGCGCGCTCTGGAACTGCTGTGGCATCTGAAGTTGGGAATATGCGCGCCAATCGAGAAATTGAAGCCTTGGAGAGTGTTGGTATCAATCCGCTCAGTTATATTGTTTTTCCGCGAGTTGTTGGTGGCGTGATTAGTGTTTTGTGTTTAGCTTTTTATTTTGCGGCTATTGCAATTGTTGGCGGTTTTTTTGTCACCAAGTGGCTGCACAACCTGCCGCTGGTTTTTTATATGGATGCCTTGGCGCAAAGTATTTCTGGCGTCGATATCTGGTTGTTTCTTTTAAAAAATACATTCAGTGGTTTGATGATTTTTATTATTTCTTGTCAACAAGGTTTGTCAGTCAAGAAGAGTCCAACCGAAGTTCCGGTGGTGACCACAGAGGCCGTTGTGAAAAGTATTATTACGGTTGTGGTGTTTAATCTAACAGTCACGTCATTGTTTTATTTGCATCAATTGATGGCGATGGGGGTTTTATGAAAATTGAAAGTCTTAAATTTGAAGGCGTAACATTTGGTTATGAGGGGCAAGACCCACTTTTTGATTTGGTTGATTTTAATTTTCCAATGAATAAAATTATTTGGGTGCAAGCGGCTTCATCCGGCGAGGGTAAATCCAGTCTGTTGCAATTGATGGCGGGTTTGCAAACACCATGGCGAGGACAGTATTTAATTAACGACCAAAATGTAGTCGACATGTCGTTCGAAGAATTTTTGCCATTTCGCATGGCGATTGGTTATGGTTTTGATTACGGTGGTTTGATTCACAATCGCACGCTGTTAGAGAATGTGATTTTACCTTTGCAGTATCATAAACTTTGCAGTGACAAAGAAGCAATCGAACGTGGTAAACACTGGTTCCAAGTTTTGGGTGTCAGTAAATACCAAGATTTGAAACCAGCCATGGCACCTGGGCGAGTGAAAAAAATGACTTGTTTATTGCGAGCCGTGGTGACTGAACCGCAGGTGTTGGTTTTAGATGATCCGTCTGTTGGTTTAGAGCAAGAAACCATTTTAAAATATTTTGATGAGATCGGTAAACATCGCAGCGAAGGAAGAATTCAATCTGTCTTTTTGAGTTCGTATGATGAGAAATTTATGAAATGTTTAGATCATCAGAGCATCTTTTTAGACAGTGGCCAAATCTATGATTGCACTCCAGAGGGTGTTCAGAAAAATGCGGTGAGTTTATGAAGCAACTCAAGTTCAATCGATACGAACGAGTAGCTGGTCTTTTCGTTTTGGTAGCGGTTGGCGGGTTTATGCTTTCTATGCTTGGTGTTGCTATACGCCAGGGTTGGTTTGATACGAAAGTAGATTATACTACTATTTTTCAATCAGCAGAAGGTCTGCATCCAGGGTCTCGTGTCGAGATGTCGGGTCTGAGTGTTGGCAGCGTCTCCGAAGTTGATTTGATCGCTGGCCACAAAGTAGAAGTTCGGTTTTACGTATTAAAAAGATTTGCTGATAAAATTAAAAAAGATTCTGTCACGCAATTGGTGCGGCCATTTTTAATTGGTGAAAGAGTTTTAGACGTCAGTCTTGGCGAAGAGCAATCACAATCATTGGCCAGCGGTGGTCCATTACTGTCTGTAGAATCCACAGATTTAATGAGTTTAATCAGCAGTCGTGAATTGGGTTCAACCTTGAGTAGCATGGGTGGAGCTTTAGGAAATTTAAAAACTTTGGCTGAGGCCTTTTTAGATAAAAATAAAACTCAGTCCCTTGTTCAGTCGATGGAGCGTATTGACCCGTTATTGCGAAATTTAAATGTGATGACGGTTGAGGTGATCAAGCTGACTAAGCAGTTAAATAAAGATGATAATGTTGGGTATATGGTTGGGCAGTTGGCCGAGACCACAAGACAGATCAATGAGATGTTGCCAGATGTGCGCAACAAAGCGCCGAAAATGGCAAAAGATTTAACCGAGTTGGTTTCGAACATGGCTGTCTTAACTGAACAGTTCAAAGTTTTCATTCCCGCGCTGACGGAAATTGCTCCAGATCTGCCACGAGCCAGTCGTCGTGCTTTGGAAGCTTTGGACGAGGCTGTGGTGTTGATTAAATCCATGGAGAAATCTATGTTTGTTCGCGGCAATGCGGAAGAAGTGCGAAAAGAAGAGGCTGAAGCAGCGAAGCAAAAAAAACGAGTGCCAGCTAACAATCCATAATCTAAGCTTGCTTCATGAGTGAACAAAGTGAACGTCAGCGATCGCAGTTTCTAAATTTGATTTTTGATTTTTTTCAAAAGTATTTGTTTTCGCATCGGGCAGGCGCTTTGGTGAGACGCATCTCGTGGTTGACGGTGATCGGGTTGACCATTTCTGTTGCCTCATTGATCGTGGTCATTTCGGTGATGACTGCTTTAAACCATAATATTGAAGATCGTACCTTGGCGGTGGAGCCACATTTTACAGTTGAATTGCCATCGATCAAAAGCTCTTTATTGCTTGAAGCGCATCCGTTAACTGCAAAACTTGGATCACAACCGGATTTTCGTGTCAGTGTATTTGAATCTCAAGATGTGATATTGCGAACTTTGGATGGGCATTTTCGCGGAGCTTTGGCGCGCGGGCTTTCGCAAAAATCATTGGATCGTATGTTCAGTGAAATGCGGAAAACGGATCCCCAGCGAAAAAACACTAATAAAAAAGATGATGCCGTTGTTGAGTCTGTCAGTTTTCCGTTGTCAGCTGGTGAGATTTTAATTGGTTCGGACTTGGCCGTATCGCTTGGTATTTTTGAAGGTGACAGTTTAATGGTTGTCGCTCCTGAGGGTTTGTTGTTACCGCCAACCGAAGCGCCGCAATTTGATCGAGTGGTGGTTAAAAAAATAATCACCACCAATCTGGCTGATGTTGATGCGCAAATGTTGTTTTACGTACGTGATCATACTTTGACGAAGATGAACAAATCCGACAGCCGTAAGACGGGAATTGAAGTCTGGACAAAAGATCCACATCATGCGGAACAGTACAAAAGTTTGATCAATGATTTTCCTGAAGCGCAAATGCAGACCTGGAAAGAAAGAAATTCTTCATTGTTTTTTGCGCTAAGAATTGAAAAAACAATCATCACTTTGTTCCTCAGTCTTGCCGCCTTGATTGCCAGTTTCTCCATGGTCTCAGTGATGTTGCTGCTGATTTCTCAAAAGAAAAAAGAGATTGGATTGTTGCAGGCCATTGGAATGTCGGCAAAACGTGTGCAGCTTTTGTTTATGAATATTGGTTTATTGCTTGCGGCTGTGGGATTGGGGTCTGGGTTGTTGATTGGTTTGCTGGTCAGTCTTTGGGTGGAAAAACATCCGTTGAATATTCTTCCTGATATTTATTATGACTCACAAATTCCAGCTTATGTGGATTTTGGTTTTGTCATGTCTGTGACCTTGGTTGGAGTATTGATTGCTTTAGCGGGAAGCTATTTTAGCTCTCAAGGAGCTGCGCGAATTTCACCAAGCGAAGCTCTGCGTGGAAAAAATTAGAATTCAATAGTATTTTTAATTTATTCTCAGTTGTTTAAATCGATAAATGTTTTGGCGTTGGTAAATCTATCACGGGTTTGAAATGCAATCGGCATCGAGCTTCGTAGGCATCGTGTGCGCCAACTAAAACCTGAGAATCACCGCCGCCAGTTCGTTGGGTGCGGCTGGCTGATTCGCCACAGACAACACAAACAGCTTGCAGTTTTGTGACATTCTCGGCGATAGCCATCAAGGTCGGCATTGGTTCAAAGGGTTGTCCTTGCCAGTCCGTATCAAGTCCTGAGATGACAACGCGCACTCCGCGTGCAGCAAGATCTTGAACGACTTGAACTAGGTTTTGTTTAAAAAATTGTCCTTCATCAATGCCGACGACTTTGGTTTCCGTTTGTAAGAGGTCCCAAATTTCATCTGCATCATGAATTGGAGTTGACG
>CAZMVK010000014.1:17514-32561 GCA_964569545.1 uncultured Bdellovibrio sp. | reverse complement strand
TAACAAGAATTGCTGCCAAATTCTGCACAGGATTTCCTTCTTTAATATCAAAAACCGCAGTAGCTATATCCTGAATAACGGCATTATCGACAATTTCTTTCTCAGGAACAGGGGTTGCAAGAGTATCAACAACACCAGCCGTTTGCACCAAAACGGTCAATTGGTCCAAACCGCTCTTTAGCGATATTTTTTTTGAATTTATTTTTTCAACAATCTGATTAGCAGATGATTTCTCAGAACTGCTCTCAGCCGCCGAAGTTTGCTCATTGGTTTTCTGATTATCAGCATCTCGACTGCCAGAATCAGAAGAGCGCGAACAAGCCCCTAAAAAACATGTCAGTATAAACACAGTAATAATATTGTTAATCGAAGACACCAGCCCCTCCCAGGTATGAAATTTATGCGAGAAGCCGGTAATATAAATTACAATGACAATTTTCGACACTGTCATAATTCTGTACAGCAAATTTGTGCAAAGAAGGTTAAAACGAACTCGAACATCATATAAGACACTACTTATTTGTAAATTTATTCGTAAATGAACGAGTGCCTTTTGTAGAAACCACTGACTAACTTTTTATCACTGGCAGTTTATGCATGCCGTTTACAACTTGCTGATTGTCAAATTCTCAGTTTTTTGAGATAACCCACGCAATTATTTTGTTCCGTTGGCAAGCTTGTAAAAAACTCGATTAATTATTTGTTATTTGTAATTATTGATTGCGAATTGCGATTCACACGAGTTTTTACGATTGCTCACAAGTTAAAATCTATCCATTCCTTACCTGGAGGGTTCTATGAAGGGTCTAAAACTATTCTCTGGAAGCTCGAACCCCGAATTGGCAAAAAAAATTGCTCAGGCAGCTGATGTTGAACTGGGATTTTGCAAACTCAGCAATTTTGCCGATGGCGAGATCCAGGTTGAGATCAACGAAAGCGTGCGCGGACAAAATATTTTTGTCATTCAAAGCACATGCCCCCCTGCCAACCAGAATTATATGGAATTATTTATCATGATGGATGCCTTGCGCAGAGCCTCGGCAAAAACTATCACCGCCGTGATTCCTTATTATGGATATGCCCGCCAGGATCGCAAAGTCGCCCCTCGCGCTCCGATTTCAGCAAAATTAATGGCTGATCTTTTGACTACGGCTGGCGCAAACAGAGTCATGGCCGTCGATCTGCACGCAGCCCAAATCCAAGGTTTTTTTAATGTTCCAGTGGACCATTTGTTCGCCATTCCAACTTTATCTCGAGCTTGGCGCGAAACCCATGGAACCGGCTCCGAATTTGTCGCGGTGAGTCCTGATGCTGGCGGAGTTGAACGCACACGAGCTTTTGCAAAACGCTTGGAATGCCCGATTGCTATCATCGACAAAAGACGCTCTGGTCCAAATGAAGCCAAAGCACTCCACTTAATTGGGGACGTCAGTGGAAAAACCGCCATAATTGTCGACGATATGGTTGATACGGCGGGCACTCTTACACAAGCAGTTGACAGCCTTTATAAAAATGGTGCAAAACGTGTGTTCGCCGTTGCGACGCATCCGGTATTGTCTGGTCCAGCCATTTCTCGTTTAGTCGAAAGTGGTATTGAAAAAGTTTGGGTGACCGACACCATCCCGTTAAGCGAAGCCGCGAAGAACTGTGGAAAAATCGAGGTCGTTTCAGTTTCTCACTTGTTAGCTGAAGCCATCAAAAGAATCCACGGCAACACCTCTGTCAGTTCGTTGTTTGATTAGAACAATGAATTTCAAAAGAGGTCGCTCTTCAAACAGCGAAAATTGATTTTATTAAAAGAGTTTGAAACAGTTTTGAAAATGCATTTACAGACAAACATAAGAAGCCTGTAAATATAAAAGAATTGAAGAATCGGAGAAAGAACATGAGCCAAAGATTTGATTTAAATATTGAAGCCCGCGAAACAGGAAAAGCGAACAGCCGTGCTCTTCGCGTTAGCCGCAAGGTTCCTGCTGTTGTATACGGTTCTGTTGAACCACAAAACATCGTTATCGACGAAGGTTCAATCATTCGTTACAATGTTAGAGCTTATGAAAATGCTCTTTTCAGCTTAAAAAGCAAAGATTCAAAACTGAACAACATCGTAGCCTTGATAAAAGAAGTTGTTGTTCACCCTGTTACTCGTCGTCCACAACACGTAGATTTGTTTGCACTTGATTTGAAAAAAGCAGTGCGCGTTTCTATCGAAATCAAACTTGAAGGTAAACCAATTGGTTTGGCTGAAGGCGGTTTGTTGAACGTTGTAAACAGACAACTTGATATCGAATGTTTACCAACTGAAATTCCAGAAAGCATTTCTGCTGACATCTCTAACTTGGGTGTTGGTGATGCTCTTCACGTAGCTGATCTACAAGTACCAAAAGGTATCAAAGTAATGTCACCTGCTGAACAAACAGTTGCCGTTGTTAATCTTTTCGTTGAAGAAGCTATTGCTGCTCCGGTTGCTGCCGCTGCTGCAACTCCTGCTGCTGGCGCTCCTGCTGCTGGTGCGGCTGCTGCTGGCGCGAAAAAAGAAGGAAAAAAATAATTCTACATTCTTACGAAATCGAGAAAGTAAAAAGAGCGGCCTAGCCGCTCTTTTAGTTTGCGCATGACATATTTAATAGTTGGTTTAGGAAATCCAGGCTCAAAGTACACTCAAACTCGTCATAACATTGGATTTATGGCTGTTGAGACTTTAGCTGATTTTTTATCTGGCCGCAATTGCACTTGGAAAGACGAATTCAAAGCTCAGGTCTGCCAAATCAAAAAAGATGGCCACGTATTTATCTTAGTCAAACCGATGACCTTTATGAATCTCTCTGGTGAGTCCGTCATTCCGTTGATGCAGTTTTTTAAAATTCCAAAAGAAAATATCATCGTCATTCAAGATGATATCGATCAAACCTTTGGGTCGATTAAAATTCAAAAAAATCGTGGCCACGGTGGGCACAATGGAATTCGCGATATTTCTGAAAAACTAGGAACCGCCGATTATATACGATTAAAACTTGGCGTTGGCCGCCCACCACATCCCGAAATGAATGTTGCCGATTACGTACTGCAAAAGTTTGCCAACGAAGAGATGAATCACTTGGAACCATATCTAAATAAATCGATTGAGGCCGTCATGGCGATAGTGATTGATGGCCTAGCTAAGGCTTCGACTCAATTTAATAAGCAGTTTATAAAACTTGAACAAAAAATTTAGTGAATAAAATCGAAAATGATTCGTAAAGAACAGCAAGATACAGTAAATATTTAAAATCAGACACAGTATGAAAATACAGCCCAGAACCAAAGGAACTTTATGAGTTTACAAGTCGGAATCGTCGGTCTACCAAATGTTGGAAAAAGCACCTTGTTTAATGCCCTGACTTCGGCAAAAGCAGAAGCTGCCAATTATCCATTCTGTACCATTGATCCCAACGTAGGCGTTGTCACTGTTCCGGATCCACGCATGGATAAAATCACTCATTTTGTGAAACCACAAAGCGTGATTCCAACCACTATTGAGTTCGTCGATATCGCTGGTATCGTCAAAGGTGCCAGCCAAGGCGAAGGCCTCGGCAATCAGTTCCTAAGTCACATTCGTCAAACTGATGCTATTGTTCACGTGGTGAGATGCTTTGATGATCCAAATATTATTCACGTCTCTGGCAGCGTAGATCCATTGAGAGACATGGAAATCATTAACACTGAATTGATGCTTGCTGATTTTGACAGTATCGATAAAAAAATTAAGCGTATTGAAAAATTAGCCAAATCATCTGCAGACAAAAAAATCAAAATGGAATTCGAAGTCACTCAGAAATTACACGAGGCTTTGGCTAAAGGTTTACCAGCTCGCTCTGTCGAGTTGACTGATCTGGAAGAACCTTATCGTTACGAACTGCATTTGCTAACTTCGAAACCTGTTTTGTACGCTTGCAATGTTTCCGATACTGATTTTGCAGCCAACGGCAATCAGTGGGTTAAAGATGTCAATGAACGCGCAGCACTTGAAGGCAACAAAGCCATCATGATTTGTTCAGCGATGGAAGCCGAAATCGCACAATTACCAAAAGAAGAACAAGCAGAATTTTTGGCCTCTCTTGGTGCCGAAGAACCAGGTCTGAATCGTTTGATTCGCGAAGCTTACAATTTGTTAGGTTTGCAAACTTATTTCACTGCTGGCGAAAAAGAAGTTCGCGCATGGACTATTCGCAAAGGCATGAAAGCTCCACAAGCAGCTGGCGTGATTCATACTGATTTTGAAAAAGGCTTCATCAGAGCCGAAGCATATCATTGCGAAGATTTATTCAATCTTAAATCAGAGCAAGCAGTCAAAGAAGCTGGCAAGTACCGCAGCGAAGGCAAAGAGTACATGGTTCGCGACGGCGACATTTTATTTTTCAGATTTAACGTTTAAAAATATTTGGGCGTGCTCTCAACAGTTCGCCCAAGTTTCCTTAAAAAGAAAAATGGAATGATCTGTCTCAAAGCCAACACAAGGGATTTTTAATTTCTAAAAAATACATTTTTATTTTACCGTGATCTCTATCTGGTCTTGTTTCTGATTTTGTGACCATAATTCTAATTTATGTTTTCCTTTTTGCAGAGACCACAAAGCATCAACTGGTTTTCCATCTACAATCCAACGAATATTTTTTTGAACAACAGCACTGTTCAGTGTCGATGCTTGCAATGGAATTTTTTGATTTTGCATGGGAATCCCTGGATCCATAGCAAAAACAGTTTTATCTGTAGGATATGTGATTCGATAAACTGAAAGCAGCGGACGTCTTTTGAGTTCAGAATATCTGGCTAAAATTCTTTTATCTTCTTGTTCATTTAGGTAACCCATTGAAGGAGACTTATTTTCTAAGTAACTGATTATTTTTTGCCAAATAGGAGCGGCGCCAGCAATGCCCATAACATTCCACATGGCGGCTCCGTTTGCATTTCCTAACCAAACTCCAACAGTGTATTTTTTAGTATAACCCACACACCAATTGTCGCGCATGTCTTTACTGGTCCCTGTTTTTACAGCGGCTGGAAATGATGTCAGCAAATTGGATTCAATACCAAAACTGAGAGAACGATTTTCATGTTGAGAAAGCATCCAAAATATTTCAGCAGTAGCCGTGGCATTTACAAACTGACCAATTGCCAATTGTCGATAGGCATTTGTCAATTGCCATAAACTGACATCAACCACTCCCAATGCCAATGCAGGCCCGTAATAATCTGGATCTTGTAAAGGTCCAAATCCCAAGTGGTTCAATGACAACCAAAATCGATCCACACCCAACTCACTAACCAAACGAACTGCTGGAACATTGAGTGACGATGATAATGCCGAAGCTGCCCGCACCCAACCATAAAACTGACGGTCATGATTTGTCGGCTGATAACTGCCGTTGGCAAAAACAATCTCAACCGGAGAATCCTCGAGCCAACTGCCTGGCTCTAACAATTTATTTTCTAAGGCTTGTGCATAAAGAAAAGGTTTAAGAGTCGAAGCAGCTTGTCTTTTGGCTTGCACAAAATCAACGGCGGGTGACGAACTGTGTTCTGCTCCAGAGCTGCCGACATATGCTAAAACCTCACCACTTTGGTTGTCCAAAACCAAAATCGCTCCATCATGTACATTTTGACTTTTTAAACTGCGCACTTGTGTTTGCAACTGTTCAATTGCTAATTTTTGCAAATCAACTTGGATTGAACTGTGATAATAATCTTTTTTTTCTTTATCATGAGACAATATAAAATTAAAATAATGTGGTGCCCACTGAGGCATATTCGGTAATGAATAATTTTGCCAAGAAGATTTATATTTTTCTATCAAATCTAAACATGAGTTTTGTTCATTTGAAATTTGCAAATCATTAGACGGAGAGCTTCTCATTGTACGACAAACTCGATGACTGAGAACATTCCAGTTTGTCTGCGGTGATCTTAACAAACTGACAAGAATTTGACTTTCGATTTCATTTAAAGATGAAGAAGATTTTTGAAAGAGACCTAAACTGGCAGCTTCGACCCCTCGCAGCTCTCCACGAAAATCGACTATATTTAAATAGGATTCTAGAATTTGATTTTTATTCCATAATTTTTCAATTCTATAAGCAAAATACAGTTGTTGAATTTTTCCAAAAAAACTTTTGCTTGGAATATTAAATATTTTTTTTACCAACTGCATTGTCAAAGTACTGGCTCCACGAAGGGGACGACCTTTGATGATGGAAATCGGAGTTAACATCAAGGCTTTGGCCAAAGAAGGCCATGCAATCCCTGCATGTAAATAAAAATTATGATCTTCTTGTTGAATTAATTTTTTCACAAGCAAAGGTGATATCTGTTCTAATGCTTGCCATCTAAAACTCCGCCTTTTTTCATCAAATCGTTGCGACGAAATCTCCACTCCATCACTGGATAAAAGCACGACCTCTGAACTGGGATATTTACCTTTGATCAATTCAAAACTTGGCAATTCTTCTGTAAACCTTGTCAGTGAAAAACCAACAAGGCCTATGGTCAAAACCAAAACAAAGATGCTAATAAGAAATTTATTTTTCTTATTTTTTAATGGCCATAGCCGCATTTGGTATCGCTCCAAATATTTCAGGATTGTAGACGGCTTCAGCTCGAGTTTCTGACAACTGATATTGACCACTCTGATTTAACCGCAACAAATATGAAAATGATTTTGTCCCAACAGACGAATGCTCCCAATAAAACTGAGTGCTCAGCAGATTTTTTTCAGCAAACGAAACCGCATCCATACTGACAATCTGCGCACCAGGAGGAATCGGATCATCGACAACCAACCATGGGAAATCCATTCTGGTTGATATTTGCAAAGTGATTTTCCAGATATCTCCACGAGTTTTTTTCTGATCATTTTTCACACTAAATGGTTCCCAAGTTTTACTCACTCGTATGCCCTGATCGACTGCTGATAAAAAGGGAGCATTTGCAGACAACGTGCTTTGCAACCAAGGAATGCCTTTACCATCATATTGAGCTTGAAAAGTTCTTGCCGACTGAGGATCAAATGCCCAACTGTTAACAACTTGATTATTTTTAGCGTCAATGATGACTGGATTTATTTGTGATTTAATCTCAGACAAGACTCCCGAGACTTTCCATTGAATTTTACCTGTGACAGATGTTTTTTCATAAAGGCTGGCGTATTTTCGTAAAATCAATGCCCCCCAGGCATTACTCAATGAATCTCCCCAAGATCCATTTTTTTGTAATTCTAAGTAAGCCAAAATCATACGAGCCATATTTTCTGGATCTCTTGAATTTTTATCAGTCATTTGCATAAACGAAAGTATACTTTGGCCGATAACCATAGATTGCGAGCGCATCATCAACCAGCCGCTCTCTGTGTTATCTTGCGATAAAGTTATTCGTCGACTTTCGACATGCAATCTGGATTGAATTTTGTTTTCAATTTGCACCTGTCGATCTTGACGATTTAATAATTTGGTCTCATTACGTAAAATGTATAACAGATCAATCCATTGCGCTGTCGCCATCGTGCTCAACCGAGGTTTGATTTGTTGATACAATCCTTCAAATGAATGCGCATCCAAACGATGATATCGAGATAAAACAGCAAGCGTTCTTAATAAAACATCTTGTTTTTGATTGAGCCCCAAATAATTTAAATCCGAATTTCGCAAAAGTCCGCGCACATGATCTTCAAGTGCTGACAAAGATTTTTCTTCGACATCTTTTGGCAAATGCCAACCAATCTCGGATAACATTTCAAGAATGGTTTGGGTCAATATTAAACTGCCATTATTCATACGCGGAAAAAACTTAAGCAATCCATCACTGTCTTGATAGGTATTAACGGTTGCCATTAATTTATCAAATCCGACCTTATCATTTAAACTGACCCAACGACTGATTTGTTGCTCTATGCAATTCCATAAATAATTTTGCCAGAATTTCTTCATTCCAAGATTGTCACCCAACAAACTGCTGCTGGCAGAAGCTGAAATAAGGGCTCGACTGGCACCTGCAATCGAAGATATTTCAGTATTTACTTTGCCTGAAAATTGTTGCAGCTGGCTGGTTAAAACTCTCTCTTTCCATAATGGAAAAACTTTTTGTTCTACTTTTAATGAATCTAAAATCTTATTGTTAGATTGCTCTACAACATCTATCTGATAAAACAATCGTTCGCTGTTACCTATTTTTATTGGCCAGTTCAGGATACTTGCTTTTCCGGCAGGAATTTCAAATACAATTTCTTTCATGGGTATATTAGCAACACTGAGTTTTGCTATCATTTTTTTATCTACTGCGGAAGCATTACGTACCGTGAACTCGGCATCAATAGAATCACCTTGTCGCACGGCTTGAGACAAACCCGAATAAATTTGAATATCTCGGTGAGAACGAATTGCCGTCCAGCCTTTGCCAAAACGTTGCGCCCCACTGGTTGCTATAGCAACAATACGAAAACGACTTAAAGAATCATTCATGGAAAAACGTACCTGAGCATGACCATTGATAACTGGTACCGATGGATTCCAAAATAACGAGGTTTCTAAAAGCTCTCGGGTCAAGCCACTGCCACGACCATCTCCGCCGGCAGGAAGAGCTTTTAAACCAAAATGTCGCTTACCAACAATCAAAGACTGCAAGGATGCCGTTTCAAGCAAATATGGACGTTGTTTGATCATTGTTTCTAAAACATCCCAGCTATCGTTATCTAGCAGCGCCAGCAGTGCCTCATCAACAACTGCCACCGCAATCTCACCGTCAGTAACATTTCCGTTTGGTAATTTAAGCTCTACATCAGCAGTTACCATTTCTCGTGTTTGATAAATTTCTTTGTTGGTTTTTACCAAAACTTTCAGCTGGTGTTGTTGCATTCCGATTCGAATAGCAGCCAAACCCATTTTATAAGCCGGCTTAGCAAAATCCACAGCAGAACTCTCAACTACAGAATGATCCCCTGTATTGGTTTTCTTTGCTGGCAAACGACCACGAATCGCAACCGCAGAAACGACAACATTTGGTGTCCACTCGGGCTTGATCTTTAAACGAATAATCGGATCTTTGCTTGATAAGGTAATAATTTTTTTCTCTAAAACTTTTTCCCTCTCAACGGTTAACAACACAGTTGAGGTTTCAAATGGAGTGCGAAAAATAAATTCAGCAACCTGGCCAGGTTCATATTGTTTTTGATCAGGAATCAAATCTACTCGATCGTTATTGGTAGAACCAGACCAAAAATCTTGGCCCCAAACGCCAATATAACTGTGACTTTGTACCGAACGGCCTTTGTCATCTTTGGCTGTCACCACCGCGGTGTATGACCCATGCAAACCTTCAGAGTTTAGCTGACAACGCAGAAGACCTTTGTCGTTGGTTTTACCATGACAAACAGTTTTAATTTTTTTGATTTGTTTGAAATCATCAAAGCTATAAAAACCACCCAACATTTTCTTGCGTGAACTGAAAAAGTTTTCTTCGAACAGTTCAATGTCTACATCAATCAATGACGAAATCTTTTGCTGTAAATCCATAGTTTTTACATCAATAACTATAGGCTCCCCCGAAAACACATAGGAACTTGATTTTACTCCAACCAAAACAGATGAAGGCCATAAAGGATAACTTCGACCGCTGACCTTGGTTTCACCATTTGCATCTCGATACTCTGCAAATACTTTTGCGAACTGTAATGTCTTTTTGTATTTCAAATTTCCCAAATCAAAAATAGAACTGCCGGTTTTATCTAAAATAAAATCTTTTTGTCCACTCTGCGGGAGATCCTTGCTTTCATTCAAATCATCTTCTTTAAAAATTCCTTCTGAAACACCACCCATCAACCATCGATAATCACGATCATCTGGATCTTTAATATCAACCGAACCTTTATCAACTTCATATCGCATGCGCACTGGCATTCCGGATGCCCCACCGCCATTTAAATATTGAATTCTGAATTGAACCTGATGTTCAGTTGATTGCACCCAATCTTTAGCGCTCCACGAGCTTTCAAAAGTTGGTAATTTAAATTGTTCAACATGAAATGCTCCCACATTATGCAGATTAACAAGAGTGTCTTTTTCGTTAACAAAATGGACTTCGTACTCTCCCAATCGGGCTCCGGCTGGTACTTGCCAATCTAAATGAAAAGACCCATTTTTTTTATTCCATTGAATGGGCAATGAAAAACTTGGTTGCCCACTTTGATGAACCAAATTCACCGTTAGTGGCCAATGCTCTGAGGGAAATTCTAAACCAAGCAAGGACTGCTGGCGTAATAAACCTTTTAGACGCAAAACCTCAGTTGGACGTAATAAATTTCTTTCGAAAATCACATGACCAATATAAGGCGGATCATCTTGCCATCGCGAAAAAGGCAATTGGTAACGCCATGATTCAATACCTTTAGAAAATGAAGAGTGTACAAAAGAAAAATCATCACCTTTGCTGGCAACAGCAAAAAAACCATAATTATATGGCCCACGAGATTGATCTGCTGATTCAACATCTGACTCTGAAGGCTGTTCCTTTTTAATTTTTGGTCGTGGCAATGCCACCATACCCTCTTGATCCGTCACTCCTTGCGAAACGTTGATTCCATCCGGATCATAAATAAAAACTTTGGCACCAACGACTGGTTTGGCAGTTGCCAATTCTGTTACAAAAACAAGCGCCAATGTCTCTGTGTATTTCATCGTAAGACCAAGATTCGTCACCAGAGCAGCCGATTTGACATAATAAATATTGTCACTTTTGCCATCCGTACTGAGTAAATGTTTACCCAAAATTGGCGAGGCAATTTGCACAATATGCAAACCTTTACCTTTTAATGGAACACCTATTGTTTCCATATCTGCAGATTTCAAACTACGTTTGATTTCTATCTTGTTAGCCAATGACGCATTTAAAGCTTGTCCATCTTGTTTATTCGAAATTTGATTCAATAATTGAATAATTTTTTTAAACTCATTGGCTTGCAAAACACGCTCTGCACCATTGACCTGATAAATATTTTTTGATTGAACAGATTGTGATAACGCTAGAATCGAAGGCTCCACATGACGAATTGTCATTGGCAACATCACCTCGTCATCTTTGCTGTTAGCAGATTCAAGCACACCAAAATCAGCTGTGAATTTCATAAGTGGCGGCAAATCATCTGTGCGCACTTTCATCGGAAACATGTTTTGATTCGTCAATTTGTCGCCATCTGTGCTCAACAAACTTTGTGGGAATACAACCAGGTATTCTGAATTGGCTGCAAATGGACCCTTGAAACTGATTGATGTAGACGAATCAATTTTTAAATTATTTCTTAATTTGGCATTTTGTCGAACCCCGTCTGGTGATTGCAAATAAACTTGTGACAGAGATTCATTAGAAATAGGCTCTGTGAAAACCAAATCAATCGGATAAAGAGGCAAACAATGCGAATTCGAATTTTCACGGGTGCAAGTCATTGTTGCATGAAAATTTTGTTTGATTTGAAACTCAAAGTCTTTACTCCAATGCAAATACATTTTAGCAGCATTGTTTTGATTATTTTCAGAATAAGGAAAAACTCGATCTGATTTAATAACTAAAATTAAAGAGTCGTCTTTGAATTCTTCTTTCCGCCAAGAATTTTGTTTAACGGCATTTTCGATAATTTTTTTCCGATCAGATCCTTCGATAATTTTAATCGGAATTTTTTCACCACGAGATGGAAAAGTAAAATAGACATTGGATACAACCCACTGAGGACTGACCTTCCCATTAAGAACTAAAACAAACGCTTGTTCTGGATCAATTGTTGAACCCTCGTCTGGTATTATTCGAGTGATCTGAGCCAATTCTGTTTCAAAATCTTCAGAGGTTTTATCAACTAGTTGCCCAGACAGGGACTTCAAACCAGCAACAGTTTGCACAACACATTTGCTATTAGGTGCCAGAGGCGAAAAATAATCTATGACATAGGTTTTGATATCCAACCAACGACCAGAAGTATTTTGTGAACAGCTATTTAACACAGGCGAAGAAGCATTAAGTTTTCCCATCGGAATCATTGCTGATGAAAAACGAATTTGTATTTGAGATACAGTTTCGATTTTTCCTTTCGGCGAGATTTGCGCCGTCACTGCAGCGTAAATCTTTTGCTGAGAAAATAAAGTAAAAAGGAAAACAAATAATATTAACAATTTTTTAGGCATAAACACCTCAGTTAGAATCAGTAGCCTTAGAGCTAATTTGAATAGCGGAAGATAAAAACACAGCATGAGACTGACAATGAGAAATTTTCTCAACAGTTTTCAGTTTTTCAAGAATACTTTCGACTTCATTTAGAGAAAATCTTTTAGCTGGCGGAACTAAACGTCGTTTGGCCAGCCATTTAAATCCGGATCTTAAAAAATAAAATGAAAAATACAAATTCGAAAGCAATCTCTGTTTTAAAATTGTAAGAATACTTTTCTGTTTATCATTTATTGATGAGCCTGCCTCAGCAGTGTGATTTCTGATTTCTTCTTTCAAATTAAACCGAGAAGTCTTAGCGCTTGGATCCGTGGCAGATATAATATCTGCAATTCTTTGATAGGATTTCCCATCCACCTTGCAATAGATTTCATTTTCGATTGTTTTGATGGCAACAGCAACTGAATCAGGAATTTTATGATGGCCACTGAGGATGTTATGCAATACTTTTTCCATCTCTGCAAAGCTGTCACAGTATTCAGTTACTTCGGAAAGACCTTGAATTTCACGCAAGTGATCGTAACCAGATAAACTCATCGATGGAATTTGACTCAAACCAGCCTCAATGGCGGTCGAGCATTGAAAATGAATCAATGCTTTGGAACGCAAAATCCATTTTACCACCATGTCAGAACCATCCACTGTGACATTTTTAATATTTGATAGTTTATCAATATAAAACTGATGAGATTCAAAAGGATGTGGTCTTAAAACAAAATCGACATCTGGCATTTTCTCTGCCAAATACCTGGTCAACTCGATATATTTATTCATCACTGTATCTAAACCAGAATACATTTTTTCAACAAATTCTGCCGGGTAATTAAATTTAGCAATAAGATTCTTTTTTTCATTTTCACGATTGTTAAATTTGGGATTGTTTCCAGGGAAACTGGTATTAATCAAAATCATCGGACGAGAATTTTGCCCATTCTTTTCAACAAAAAATGGCCGAAAACTCACATGATAAAAATCTGTTCTAGGAGTTCCCGTACAAAATATTTTTTCAGTTGGGTAAACCTTACGGTCTTTCATGTCCTGAGCAAGCACCGTTCCCCACGCAAAATAATGCTCAACATGATCCCTTGAAAATTGATCTTTCACCAAAGTTTTGTGATAGCTATTATCATTAGAGCCTGGAATTTTAGAAAAAACTCCGCCTTCGGTATCAAGAATTGAATAACGAATTCCACAGGCAATCATTCGATAGACCAATGGTAGATTAATGACCCGCAGATAATTTAATATCACCAGATCTGGCTTTAAACGAAAACATTCATAAGCCGACTGACTCATTGAGGTTAAATACACCTGGTGCTGACGACTCAGTTCTGTTGCCAACAAAGTACAAGCTGACAAATCTCGAACTGGGTTATCAACAACAATCAAAATTTTCATTTACTGGCACCTAAAAATCTGTGACTGAGTTTTCGTAAAAATGAATTCAAGGCTTTTCCAGAGTCCCCGTCACGCAAACGGATGTACAATGGCGCCCAAAAAAAGGCCCCCATTAAAACAGCAAAACCTATTGGCATGTAATTTGGTTTGCCTCGCATTTTACGACGTGGACAAAACAGTAGAATAAATAATAATTTCGATTTTTCTAAAAAACTCTCGGCCATGTCTGCTGTTAAAAAAGAATATTTCAACGACATCCATACTCTGAACCATGGCTTATCAAATTTATTCGCGCTGGCTCCTGCGGCACTCTGAGTTTTTCCGGCTGGTTGTTTTTGTACTCGCTTCATTAAAACACTGTGTGCTTGTTTATCGTATACAACAATTTGTTTTCTTTCTTTGGCCTGGATTAACAACTGCAGAACAACCCACCACCCCGAACTCTCGACTGAAAAACGATAAGTTCTAGACATGGCTTGCCAAAAATTTTCACGAGGAAAAACTGCGACAAATAAATCATCTCGCGATGTTTCCAACATGAACTGACGAACACACTCTTCCAATGGTAAATGTAAAAACTCTTCAACATATTCTGGTGGATTTAAACAAATTGTTTCATTGGTAAAGGCATTGATGTATTGCAAACGAATAAAATGTGCCGCAACTTTTGATTTAGATTGCGAGTTCGAATCAGATAGAAAAGGCTTTAAAGCATTTTCCATGAAATCATTTGTTTTTAAATAATCATCGCCACCAAAGTGCAATACATAATCACCAGTTGCCATTTCGGCACAACGACGTAAATTTTTAAAGGCATGCAATTGTTTTTCAAAATGATTGATTTTAAAAATTTGAGGATACTGGCTTTGATATTTTTTTAGAATTTCATAAGTATTGTCTTCTGAAGCATTATCAGAAACAAGGACTTCAATATTTTTATATGTTTGCGACAAGATGGATTCAAAAGTTTGCTCGAGATAAGAAGCCTCATTATACACCGGCATGATGATTGAAACTTTTGGTTGAAATGTAGATGTCAAAGCGACCTCACCTTCACATTCATTAAATGACAAATCGACGAATACTTTGCTGCAGTTTTTTAGGTAACAAAGCTAAAACTTCATTTACTGTTTTTACGATCAAAGCCTTCTCTGTCTCAGAAGATTGCCTATAAATGATAAACCAACTGATGGCCAATAATACAACAGTGCTGCTTAATGATAAAAGCATCGATTGAGAATACCAATATAAATACATTAAAAATACACAAACCAACGCTGATACCAAAAACGACCACCGAAAAACTTTTAGAGTGTCAGTCAATTTGTACTGGTAATGTTTTGCGACGACCATGGTTCGAGGTATCAAGACAATCCAAACCACCAATAAACGATTTAAAAATAAACCTTCCACTGATT
>CAZMVK010000014.1:0-17504 GCA_964569545.1 uncultured Bdellovibrio sp. | reverse complement strand
GATTGCAGTAAACACATCCAATACAACAGCGGCAAACCGATTAAATTTTCGAAAAAATTCACAATGCTGCTATCTATAATGACTTCTCGTCGCGAACTAAAAAATGAGCCCTGCATGCTGATCAATACCAATGCCAAAGTTGTCATAAAGCCAATGGCTAACAATGGCCAATATTGTACAAAAGTAGAACCCAGCCATAATTTCAAAATCAAGGGCGACAATGCCACCAACAAGGTGATAGGTGGAACCATAAAAAAGCCAATGACAAAACTCATATCATGATAAACTTTAACAACACGGCCTTGTCCTTTGGCAGCTTCTGTCGAAATTGCATGCGGCATCAACGCCGAAGTCACCAATCCAAATGCTGTTTTTAAAATACGCGAAATTTTCGAAAGCGAATCATACAAACCCAATCCCGCCGGGCCTAATACCTGAGCCGCAACATACAAAATCGCATTATTATCCAAAAAGGCCATCAACGAGCTAAAAAAGCTGACTTTGATCTCAAGTTTGAAATCAGCAAACAAATGCCCTACTGAAGAAAATTTCATTTTTGAAATTGGGAATCTCTGTAGAACAAAAAAGGTGAGATAAAAAGCCCGTGCCAACTCAAAGAAAATCACAGTCAATGCCAACTGCTCTGGTTGCAAATGAAAAAACCAAAATATAATCACTGCCAATAAATTGAAAATTGTCGTGCCGATTTCAGAAATTCGAATTTCTGCAAAATCCTGCAAACCAAAAAGAATCGACTGACTGATCATTCCAATAAATTGAAATGGAATAGTCACCATGACCAACAAAATAAATTTACTCTGCAAATCTGAATTGAAAAGATGCAAGCCTGTGATCTGACAAAAAATTTGTTGTAATGGTTCAACGTAATACAATCCCATCGCCAGCAAGGCAATGGGTGCAGCTAAAAACAAACTGGCCATCAAGCCCAGAGTGACCCAATCACTGCACAAACTGTCTTCATTTCGCCCACGGTAAAATGCAACTTTGCGCATAATAACCGTTGGCAAACCTAAACAAAATAAAGCGAGGAAACCGGAAGTCGTAAACAACTTAGAAAATGCAATTAAACCCTGTGCCTCAAGCCCAAAAGCTCGAACGATCAAGGAAACTGTTAAAAAACCTAAGACAGCGTTGATACCAAACGCCATCGTATTGATTAAAGAATTTTTTGCAACCTTATGGGGTTTGCGCTCACTCACAGAAACCTAGTTTCTTTTAAGCCACGCCGACGGCCAATGCGTCACATTTTCAGTTAATGGACTTTCATTGAAAATCCAAGCTGGCTGTTCAATTTTAAATTCAGGATGAGCTTTTTCAAAATCTTTTGCGGCCTCTGTCGGATTGTTCCAAGTCCAATCTTTTTGCGCTCTCTCAGTTTCAGAAACCCATTGCATCACACCATCAGTGGCAACAATGTATGAACCCTTGCTGACCAATGGATAATAAACTTCTAATTCTTTCAACACGTGCTCTTTGGTGTGGCATGAATCCAAAATCACCAAAACGCGATCTTCTGGACGAATCATTGAACGCACACGATCCACAGTAGCTGCACCTGCAGAGTCACCCTCGACCAGGGTAATCATTGATGACAACTCATGAGCTTCGATCGCTTTACGATTGTGTGGACGAATTTCAATATCAATACCGATCACTCGTGAAGAATTCATACCCATCATCTTAAATAGTGACGCATAATAAATCAGCGAACCACCATGAGCTACACCCGTTTCAACAATCACTGTTGGCTTTAGGTTGTAAACCACTTCTTGAGTGCGAATCATATCTTCAGGCAACTGAATGATCGGCCTACCCATCCAAGAAAATGTGTAAGGATATTTTTGATCCCAACCAACAGTAACCCACTGCTCAGATAAAATTTCAAAAGCCTGTTTCGAATACAAAGGCATAGTCTTGTTTTCAGAGCCTTTTGTAATAGCCAAGGTTTTTTGTTCTGTATCAATTGTAAGTTTCATATCTACTCCAGCTTTTTGATTAGTTGCGATTAAGCCACCAATTATATGTTTTTTCAAGTCCTTGAGCGAGAGAGTGTTTTGGCTCCCAGCGCACCATTTTTCGCCTCTGCATTGCACTGCCGACGATCCACAAAGGTTCCGTTAATTTATCAGATGAAAAATGAAGCAGCGAATAATCGCCACCTGAAACAAGGGCCAACTGCTTGCCAATTTCCCTAAGACTGTAGGCCTCTCCAGAACTGACATTCACCTCTCCCTGCGCCGAGGACAGAGCTAGATTTGCTATCAGGTCCCCCAAATCAGGAGCAAACATAAAGTCACGTTTTTGTAAACCACAACTTAAAGACAAAGGTTTGTGATGACGAAAGGCCTCGATCATCAACGGAATCAAACGCTGTGGTTTTTCGCCATAACCATAAGGAAAAAAAACTCTTCCCCAAAGAAAGCTTTTATCCGCCCCAGCATCTGCTATCAATTGCTGCAACTGTTGACAGAATAATACTTTTTGCTGGCCGTAAAATGTCGCTGGATTTAACGGCGTGACTCCTTCGATACATAAATCAATTGCTGGATTCAAAGCTTTATCTAAATCTTCGCCAGCCGCCGGAGGCGAACTCCATTGATACTCTGCACAAGTCCCTAATGCTAAAACTCTTCGACCACCATTTTGCAAAAAAGATTGAACCATCTGCAAACCTGATTCACGCCATATTTGGTTTTCAGCAGAACTCCAAAATTTTCCATGAGCTGTGTACCAAGAGGTATGAATTAAAATTTCTGGCTGATGTTTTTTTAAATAACTCTGGCAAGAATCTTTAGAGAGCAAATTCATTTCTTGTCGAGTAGGATGCAACACCAGTGGATCGGCTTTAGACAATCCGAGCTCTTGTTGTAATGCTAATACAACCTGGGAGCCAATCAAACCCGTGGCACCAGTCACCAAAATTTTCATTTTTGAAAATCAGCTATTTGCTGATCCTTTTCTGAAATAATTAAACTGTCAAACTGTGGCCATACAATCTGAAACTGCGGATCATTCCAACGCACACCACTGGCAGCTGTTGGCTGGTAAAATTCAGACATATGGTAATAAAGAGAAGTGTTATCTTCCAATGTTACAAAACCGTGAGCAATCCCCTCTGGAACATAAAGCACCTGTGGAATTTGTGCTGACAAATCAAAACCCTGCCACTGACAATACGTTGGCGAATCCTGACGTAAATCCACCAAGACATCAAAAGCACGACCCGAAACACAGCTGACTAATTTAATCTCTTGATACGGAACTGTTTGAAAATGCATTCCGCGCAGAGTGCCTTTTTTAGAGTTCAACGAAATATTATTTTGCGGAAAATGTGTATGCAAACCCAACTCTGCAAATTGCTTTTGACAAAAAGTTCGAGCAAAACCACCACGTTGATCGCGAAAACAATCCAGCTCTAATAAATACACGCCAGGCAATTTGCTCTGAATCTTGTTCATTAAAAAATCTCAAGCTTAGGTACGGCGACAACAAATTTTCCGCCCCAACCACGAATATCCGCAAGCTGAGTTTGAATTTCATTACGCAAATTCCAAGGCAAGACCACCACATAATCAGGTTTGGCCAGCATCAATTCATCCACAGAAAGCACAGGTATATGCACACCCGGCAAAAATTTATTTTGTTTGTGCGGATTACGATCAGCAACAAAATCAATAAAATCTTCGCGAACCCCGCAAAAATTCAACAAAGTATTGCCCTTGGCAGCAGCACCATAGGCTAAAACTTTTTTACCATCACGTTTAGCTTTAATTAAAAACTCTAAAAAATCTCTTTTTACAGCTTCAACTTTTTCACGATACTTGTCGTAAAATTCTAAATTGGCATAACCTAATTTCTTTTCTTTTTCGATCAAAGCTTGCACCGCTGCAGTTTCTTTCAACTCAGAATTTTCTTGATGTTTCACAAACAAACGCAATGAACCACCATGAGTTGGCAACTGTTCAACGTCATAAACCTGCAATCCAGCTCTGGCGAACACCGGCGCAATTGCTAACAATGAAAAATATGAAAAATGCTCATGATAAATAGTATCAAATTGATTTTCTTCGATCATGTTCATCAAATGTGGAAATTCGAAAGTGGCAATACCTGTTGGTTTTAATAATTTCTTAAAACCACGAACAAAATCATTTAAATTTGGCACGTGAGCCAATACATTGTTTGCTGCCATCAAATCAGCCTGAAAACCTTCATGCGCTAGCTTCTCAGCTAATTTTTCAGAGAAAAATTCAGACAACGAGCGCACACCACGTTCTTTTTCTGCTACGGCTGCTACATTTGCTGCCGGCTCAATACCTAATACCGGAATTTGTTGTTGATGAAAGTACTGCAACAAATAACCATCGTTGCTGGCTATTTCAACCACCATGGATTGCGAATTCAGATTTCGCTCTTGAATCATTTTTTCAGAATATTTTTTAGCGTGTTCCAGCCAAGAGGTCGAATAAGAAGAAAAATAAACATAATCCGAAAAAATATTCTCTGGTGCTTCAAAAGAATCCAACTGCACCATGAAACATTTTGGGCATACAAATGTTTCTAATGGAAAAAAAGGTTCCATCGCCGAAACATTTTGATTGCTTAGAAAACGATTGCTTAATGGTGACATACCCAAACTTAGAAATGGCTTTTTCATCTCTGTTGAGCAAGAACGACAATTCATCATGAAACCCCCAAATTGGAATAATCTTGAATTTGCTTAAAGGTCAGAGCAGATACAGAATCAAACCCAGCCTCTAAACTGCTTTTATCACGCTGCGAATAGGCTTTATACCACTGCATGGTCCAATCCATTGTCTGAGTAAAATTCAAACGTGGATGCCAATGCAATTGTGATTTTGCTTTACTGCAATCTAGTTTTAATAATTTGGCTTCGTGCACATGTGCTGCGGATTGAACCTCGTACTGAGCGCCATCACCCCAACCCTTGCATGCTGCATGGACCACTGTTTCCACCGTCAGCTCTTGATCCTCGCCGGGACCAAAATTCCAACCACCTGCAAAAACTTTTGGTTGTGCATAATTTTTCTCGGCCAAAGTCACATAACCACTGAGCGGCTCGAGCACATGCTGCCACGGACGTGTCGAGTGAGGAAAACGCAAAACAACTTTTTGAGATTTTTCAAAAGCACGCACGCAATCTGGAATCAAACGATCGACAGCAAAATCTCCGCCACCAATCACATTTCCAGCTCGTGCCGAACACAATCCTCGATCACTGTCGTCCTGCCAAAAAGATCTATACCAGCTGGCTGTAACCAGCTCTGCACATCCCTTAGAAGAACTGTATGGATCCCAACCACCCATGGCATCGGTCTCAATATAAGCATGATTGGTTTCGCGATTTTCGTAACATTTATCAGAGGTCACCACCAAACAGGTTTTCACTGATGAAGTTCGGCGTACCGCCTCTAACACATGAATGGTGCCCATGACATTGGTTGCGTATGTGCCAACAGGATCTTGATAAGAAGGTCGCACCAAAGCTTGTGCTGCCAAATGCAAAACAATTTCTGGTTTTTCTTGTGATAAAACTCTGTCGACCACTTGTTGATCTCGAATGTCACCAAAGTGTGATGATATTTTTTTATCTAACTGTAAAATTTGAAACAAACTGAATTCATCCGGTGGCAATGCCAAACCCGAAACCTTGGCTCCCCACGAATACAAAAGTGCCGCCAACCAGCTGCCTTTAAATCCAGTGTGACCAGTAATCAAGACCGATCGATCTTTCCAGAACGAAGGGGTCATGACCAAACCTTCCACGGCGCTTTGCCGCTGGCCCATAACTCTTCTAATAAATTTTTATCGCGCAAGGTATCCATCGCATACCAAAAACCTTCATGACGATAAGCTTGCAATTGCTGACTGGCTGCTAATTTTTCTAATGGCTCTTTTTCCCAAACCGTATGATCGCCATCGATCAAATCAATGACTTTTGGATTGAGAACAAAAAATCCACCATTCACCCACGAACCATCACCCTTTGGTTTTTCCTGAAAACGCGTGACCGAGTTGTTGGACATTTCCATTGCGCCGAATCTTCCCGGAGGTTGAATCGCGGTGACGGTTGCAAGTTTGCCGTGCTCTTTATGGTACTTGAGCAATTGGGCAATATTCAAATCTGAAACACCATCACCATAGGTAAAACAAAAATCTTCATTACCAATAAAATCACGAACTTTTTTAAGACGTCCACCCGTCAAAGTATTTTCACCAGTATCAACCACAGAGATCACCCAATCTTCAGATTGAGTGTGATGAACTTTCATCGAATTTTTTGCGATTTCAAAAGTCACATTTGAATTGTGCAGAAAATAATTGGCGAAATATTCTTTGATCACATACTGTTTATATCCGCAGCAAATGACAAATTCGTTGATGCCATGATGAGAATACATTTTCATGATATGCCACAAAATTGGTTTGCCACCGATTTCAATCATTGGTTTTGGTTTTAAAGCAGATTCCTCGCTAATACGCGTACCAAATCCACCGGCTAAAATGACAGCTTTCATGAAGACCTCCTCACCTATAACGCAAGACAGTGGGTGATTATTAGTTTTTTCATACAGGATGACAATCAGTAATCTACGGCGTTACTAATTATTAAAACCAATTTTAGGGACTCTTAACATGACAACAAATAAGCCCATCTCTATGCCTGAAAACACCTGGCAGCCTTGGCAGCCTCGTGTGGCATTTCCGGCATTTGCGCACTCTTACAACTCTTACGAATTCACTGTGCAGCCCAGTTTTCTCTCGAGAAACTGGAAATCTTATCTCTATCCTTTAGTCACTTTTTGGCGGAAGCAGATTTCGTTTCAAGAACTGCTGATTCGATATTTGAATGCCTTTTTTTCGCGCTCCATTCATTTCCGTGTTTTTCACTTGAGCAAAAATGGCCAGTTTATAAAAGAAATCCCGCAGCATGAAAAAATCAAAGTCGGTGAAAGCTTTTGTTACGACCTAGATTTGCGCGGCAAACAGGCAGCTGAAGACATGCTTGTTCTGTTTGTTGCTTCGCAAGGTCGATTGGATAAATTCTCTTCATCGCCCGGCAATATGACCGCACGCTATTCAAATGATACAGCTGCGGCTGGTTATCGCACTGGCTTTTTCTCTCGCCCGCTGAATAACGGCAAGGGTCATTATGGTTACACAGGATTAAACCCTGCCACCAGTTTGGATTTAAATATTCTTAATGGAATTTTACTGATCAATCACTCGTCCAATCCTGGGTACAGCGAAACGGCTCGTCCGGTGATTCGCGTATACACGGATGCAAAAACTTTTTTGGAAAAACCCTTTCCTCCGATTACTGCTCATGGTTTTGCAGAAGCCATGGTCGAGGATCTTTTTCCTGAGGTTGTAAAATGGAAAGAGAATAAAATACCATTTTGGATTATCACCGAGTGCAAAGGCACCTCGTTGGCTTCCTTTCACACCTACCGCGATATTCATGGCAGCCTTTTAGCCATCGAACACTCTCGCCCCTCACACGCACAAGTTTTAGATTATTGGAAAAAGAAAAAATGACACCTACAGAATTTATTCAAAAATTTCCGCACTCCGCTTTATTAACTCAATCTATCTATCCTCGCGATTTGGGATTTAGCACGAAAATTTGTTTTCATAATTATTATGAACGGATTTTAAAAACTGCGGTAGATTGTGAATTGTATACTTTTGTTATGGATGAAAAAGGCAAATGCGTAGATAGCAAAAAAACTCTGGTTGCCAGCGACTGTTCTGTTCAAGTCGAAGTCAGCTCAATCAAAGGCCATGGTTTGGTTGCGGTTGGCGTTGTTCCTTTGATTGATTTAAAATCTTTTGCAGAGAAAATGCCGATCAAGAAAAAACAATTATGTGGTTATTATACAATTTGGGCTCATCAAGAAAAAACATTTATGGATACTTCGCACGAGTGGTGGCCAGTTTATTCTGATGCAGCCGTGCCTGATCAATCGTTTTTTGCTCAACCATTGGATGGTCCCGATTTTATCAATCGTTCTTTGATTATTTACAATCCATCATTGAACGATGTCGCTTCGTGCGCCATCACTGCTGGCGCGATGAATGAAAACATTCAGATTCCGCCACTAGGTTGCCATGAAGTTTTCTTTAAAGACTGGAAGAGTGGAAAAAAAGCAATTGAGATCAAGGGCCGAGTGGCGGCACCGCTGACAGTTGAGTATCTTGCTAGTGGGGATTTGCATATTCATCATTCTTAGGGGAATGGAAAGCTAAAATAATATTATTTTTAGCTTCCTCGTTATATAATATTTATTTTCTGCCGGAAGTTGAATAGATGTTAATAAATTTAACTGACTATTCATTTCCGATTCAGAAATGAATATACGAAAAAAATAATTGGACTTGATAGAACTAAATAGAACACCAAACCAATTATAAAACCCAAATAATGAAAATCACCTAGATTGCTTAAGACTTCTTCTTCTGTGCATGGAGCTATATATAGCTCATCTTCCACAGTACCATTCAAACTGCCATACACTGCTAAAGCCTTAGGATCAGGCTTCACCTTAATGCTCTTATACTTTCCAAAAATAGTCTGGTAAAATTGCTCTAACCCCTCAACTGGCGCGTATTTTTCAATTTGGCCTAGGACACTTGAGTTTTTGCTTAATACACCTAACGCAATTATGGGCTGAGACATTATAATAGACTGCTCAACCACTCGAATCCTATCAAAGTTAATTTTATCAAATATAGCATTATTTTTTATCATCAATTCATAAAGATGATCTTTAGACTTTTGGTCAACCTTTGAATATAACCTTGAAGTTTCACGAATAAATTCCGTTTTCATCTTTGAAAAATCATTCACCATGACAAGACCCGTATCATCTAAAATAAAAAATGGCATCGAACTTTTATATTCAAACAAAAAATGATCAAATTCAGAATCATTATCTACTTCGTAAAAAGATAAACTAAAATAAACAATATTGTCTAAATTCAATGGCGATATAATTATTTTGTAAGGCCATACATACCCTTGAATACTGACTTTTCCTGATGCTGCAAATCTAACTTTAGAAACAGCAACTTCCTCTAATTCTTTTTTTCGTTTATAAGATTTCCAAGATTGAAAAAGAAAAATAGGCACTGTTACTAATGAGAAAAGCCATAAAGTAAATAAAATCTCCATCACTCAATAGCCCACAATTTAAACTCAGTATATTTTAATATAAAAGCAAAAATCAAACCTGGAAACAAACTAATTTTGGTATTGTATATTGCTATAGCTTGATTAAGAAACTCTTTCCTCCCAACAATTATTGAATTTAGCGAAATTAATCTTTCATTTATGTTTATAAAATGTTGATTAGCTTTTAAATCTGGATATTTTTCAACCAATCCCATTACAGAGTTTAAATACTTATTAATACTGCTTTCAATTTCCATTTTTGCAGGTACATTTAATTCAGACAAATACTTATCTCTTTCAGAAATTATTAAATTAAGTAAAGTTTGTTCATATTTTACATATTGCTCACAGATAGAAACCAACAATGAAATTTCATTAAATTTTTGTTGAACAATAATGTCGACATTACTCCAAGCTCGACGCACTTGCAGCCGAGTGTAAATCAAACTATTAATTGCCCTAAAAAGATATGCAAAAGAAATGAGAATAAATACAAATATAACAATAGCGATAAGAATCAATCAGGAACTCCTTAATTCAATCAGTTAATCGGGAAACTGACGCTAAAACTTGATGACTAGACCAAGGTAAGAATTAAAATATATGATTTATTCGAATAGAATACTTAATTATCTAATTTTTATAGATTCGATTTTTCTGCATTGTGTACCCGACAAAGAATTTGAATATTGTTTTCCTCTGAACTTCCTCCGCGACTAAAGGCTTTGATGTGATCAAATTGCAGTTGGAATTTTGATGAGCATCTTTTGCCATTAGTGTAAATATGCTCGCACTGATTTTTTGATCGAAATAGAATATTTTTTCTACATTTCGTGGGTATGTACCTTGAAGGTAATGCATTTTGGGGTAGTTGATTTTTCATATCATGAGAATTCGAATTCCGAACCGCGAAGCTGTGCGTTGGGATTTCGCTTGTCTTTATATTTTCAATACATTTCTCATTTTTTGATTTTTCTTTAAAATGAATTCCGTTTTTTTTCTCTATTTTCTCTATCGCGGCGTCCAGCGACATTTCAAGAATTTCGCTGTAACTTGGATTTATATTTGAGTGAGAAATTAACGACTTTAAATGCTCAATTTTTTGCAATATATTTTTATTTGTCGTTATCTGCAATTGCACATTCTGACTATCGAGATAACGAAGCTGATCTGTCGGCAGTTGAATATCTGGATCGATTTGCGCAAGTATCTATTTTGTCTCTGACGTATTTTTATTTTTTATAGTGGCCAGATATTTTATTTTTTCTTCAATACTAATTTTTTGTCCGGATTGCTTTTCTTGTTTTTTGATAAAACTTTGAACCAAAGTAAGGCTGGTTAAATTCAACTCTCCTGTTGATAATTCCTGAGCGACTTGCGGGACGTCTTTGAGGATTTTCAGAACTGAAATACGTGCATACGCAGAAGACTCGCTGTATTTGAAATGTTTCACCAGACATTCAAACAAACTGACAAATCCCATTTGTAAAAATAATTTACGATCTTGTATTTCTTGTAAGTGTAAAATCAAACACTCTACCAATTGCCGTTCGCGACGCACAAGATACTCTACATGCTTAATCAATTGGTTGTTTGTCATTTTTTTAATTTTTTCTTGATTCATATAGACTCCAGTGAATTTTCTATTCTGAAAGAATATATATCATGGGTTTTACAGTGGTATTTTTGAGTTCAAAATCAAGCTACAGACGCGAAACTTCGAAAGACCACAAACTTGATGTTTTAAAAAAATAAAACTGGTAACTGTGACGCTAAGCTCGTCAAATCGCACAAAACAAAGAAGCATTAAATTACAGATTTGCAAATCAGAATTAACGAAAATGCATGTCAAACAAAATCTAATTAATTTCAACAATCAACGCATAGTTTCGCAGTTCGGAAAAAAATCATTAAATTTAAGAAGTTTACTCATTTAATCAATCAATCAATCAATCAATCAATCAATCAATCAATCAAAAATGCTCGCCATTTTCATAATAACAATTTTTTGATAGCTCAACAAACACCACCACCACATCAGCAGCAGAGCTTTCCTGCTTTACTGCATCTGTAATCATTTTCGCAGAGCGATCCTGAATCTCTTGGCTACGAGCAAACCACAAAACCTCAACAAACGGATACGATGAAATCTGTTTGCCATTTTCAAAAAAACTTGTCTCGACAAATTCAAAAGTAAAATTATCGGCACTGGTCTGCATAGCATTTGCTAAGACCAAAGGTAATTCCACAGACATTTTTTGCACAACAGCTTTATCAATAGAACGAAAACGTAAATGCGGCATATGTACCTCTAATAAGTCTGCCAACGCAAAATTGGATCTTGTGTTTTTTGATATCTATATAAACTAAAAACCAAACAAAAAACAGTCAGCGAAAATATCACGGCTGGACCAATAATCAAATGCGGTGCTACCGAAATCATTTTCCAACCATCAAAAAATAATAAACCCCAACTGCTCTGTGGCGAGTGAATACCAAAACCTAAAAAGCTAAGCAAACCTTCTGCTAATAAAAAATGTGGAATTTGCAAACCAAAAAATACCAAAATATCTATTCGTACATTTGGCCAAATATATCTCAACCACATTTGTGAGCGCGTAGCTCCTATCACCACGGCACTCTGCATGTAGGGCATTTGTTTTTGTTCGGCTAATATTCGCCATGAAAATCTAGCAAATGAAAACCACCCACAGGCAGAAAGACAAACAGCCAGTGCTAAAATATTTTGCCAAGCAGGTGGTAAAAACCTAAAAAATACAGAGACATTTTCTTGCCACAGTACACTGACCACTAACAACATTAACAATGTTGGAATCGACAAACATATTTCTAGAAATCGTAAAAAAATATTTTGCACTGATTTGGGTTGCAGACTCATCATCCAGCCAAACAAGAAACCGAACAGCAAACAACTGATCGCGCTAATAAAGCCTAAAAACAAAGACACTTGTGCCGAATACAATGTACGTAAAAATAAATTTCTACCAAGAGCATCAAAACCAAAAGGGGCAGTCCACGTCGGCCCCGCCATCATATGAGCCGCTTGAACGGAGGTATAAAACCCCGCATCAATAAAATTAACACCGATCACAGCTAAAATAAAAATCAGCAAATAGCCACGACAAAACTTGCTTAACATTCAAGTCTCCATGCCTTTATTTCGAATCACAAACAAAGCCACCATATCAAATAGAAAATGCACCAGCATCACACACATCCCCACCCATAACGTCAACCCCATCAGTAATGGCCAATCACGATGCATAACACTTTCTAGAGTTAAACGTCCTAGACCAGAGATTCCATAAATATTTTCTACAAAAAAAGATCCCGACAACAAATGAATTAAAACCAATGACATTTGCGAAAAATAGCCGGAGCTGGTCTTGAGAAAGGAAAAATATCCAATAATTTTGAGCTCGGAAAACCCCAATGAACGCAACCATTGATTACCAGTTGAGTAATGATCCGCGTCCATACGCTCACCCAAATGTCTTGCCAAAGATACCGTAGGTTTTATTGACAACAAGAACACAGGTAAACACCAAGAGCTCAAAGAGCCATCAAAAACCAACGGAAAAAGATCATGTGCCACCGCCACGTACCATATCAACAAAGGCACTATACAAAACAATGGCACCGATGAAACTGCCATTAATAAATAATCAATAAATTTTCGTATAGAAATTCCGCCAACACGTGAAATGACAATTAAAAAATACGAGCAAAATACCGAAAATAAAAAAGCAACAATCGCCATAACAAATGTAACCTGACTGCCTTCTAATATAAGCCCTTCAACAGTTCGGCCAGGACGAGAAAATGACAAACCCAAGTTGCCGCTAACTAAATTTTGTAGATAATTTGAAAAAGATAAATGCCCTTTTTCATTGAGCTGCAATTTGTTTCGAATTTGTTCAGCTACTGATTGCTCCACTGCATTTTCAGATTGAGCAATATCAGTCGGCAACTGTCGCAACAGCAGAAAAACAAATATAAATAAAACTGCAAATGATAAAACCAGTTGCAACAATCTGCTTAGAATAGTTATTAATTTGTTATTAAGCTGTCCGTGAATTTTATTTTTCAATGCTCATCTTCCCAAGTTTCTTTGGTAATATTTTTATCAGTCACCTTGACCTGAACTGTGTCGCTTAAATCTGCTAATAAATCTTTTTTATTCGATTGTGTTCCATACAATAGATAATAAAGATTATAATTGCTGATCACACGCTTGACATAATTTCTAGTTTCTAGAAATGGAATATGCTCAATAAATTCATCCATATCAATTTGACCAAAAGATATCAGCCAAGATTTCACGCGGTGCGGACCTCCATTGTAGCTTGCTGCTACAAGAGGAATGCTATTTTCAAATTGTCTCATCAATCTTGCAAGATAACGTGAGCCCAGTTTAATATTAACATCTGGCTCTAACAATAAACGAGGATCTTGTAGTTTTTCATTCATCAAACCAGCCACCCGTTGCGCTGTGGCCTGCATCAACTGCATCAAGCCGACTGCGCCCACTGGTGACATCACATCTTTTTTGTAAGAACTCTCTGCGCGCATGATTCCCCACACCAACTGGCTTGGAATATCAAACTGTTTTGAAAATCTATAAACAGAATCGCTGTAAGCTTTTGGATAGGCGTATTCCCATAAATATTTAACGCCTTCAATGCCATGCAAACCTCTTTGCACACCAAAAGAAATTTGCGCAATAGATGAAGATCGATTGTAATTTTCAATACGTTGATACTCTTCCATCAAAATTTTTAAATAATCTTGGTGACGTGTTCGTTTTTCAATTTCATACAAATCCCACTTGGCCATATCATTTTTGCCCAATAAAATAAGATCCCGAGCTTTTTCAAATTTAGCAATTAATTTTGGATCCTTAAATTGTGCTGATAAATTTTCTTCAGCATTTGGCTCACCAGCAGTTGTCGTTTCTGCATTGTCATCACCTTCAGCAGCAGAATCAGATTCAGTAGTGCTTTCTGTGTTTTCCAGAGGATTGATCGTCTCTTCTCGGACCAAAGCCTCTTCACCGCTCTCTCCGCCTAGATTTTGTGAAGAATCATCTTCGACGCTAGCATTGATGTAACCGTCGGGTGGAATCATTGTTGAAACCGAAGTAAAACGTGTCAATCGACCAGCCGACTCGACAAGGTGCGAACGTAAATTTTTTGGTAAAAGTTTTTCTATTTTTTTTAATCGAAATTGCGCTGCGACTGAATAATAACCCATCATTGGATCCTTGGCCAAAGGTACAAATAAACTTTTGGCTTTTTCGTACTGACCCATACGAAATGCACACATTGCCATCCAATAACGAACACGATCCATTGATAATGCCGCGGGAGCTGCTGATTTACGTCGACGTCCATGACGACCTATAGATGCCGGCTTTCTTTTTGACGAAATGTTTTCAAGACTTTCGTAAGCACCTTCGAAATCCGAACGCAAATAACGAATCCAAGCCAAATGCCATTTAGCATCTTGAGTTAATTTAGAAGTTCCGAATACTTTTAGAAATTCTTGAAACTTTCTTGTAGCTCCATCGTAATCCTGAAATTGATAACTTAAGAAAGCCGATTGAAACAAAGCTTGTTTTGAGAACTTACCATGCGGAGCTAATTGATAAACTCGGTAATACAAACCCACGGAAGCCGCAAAATCTCCGGCACGAGCCGTTGTCAACGCTAATAAATTTAAATAATTAATTTCATTTTTTCGTTTGCCATAATAAGGCTGTAAAATTTGTAGTGCATGATTCAAGTCCCCTTCGTGAATCCAATAAGCTACTTCGAGTTTATCAACTTCAAATTTTTCATCGCTTTCAATTTCTTTTGGCGAAAACTGTTCCCGTAAAGACTTGATTTCAACAAAGGCTTTATCACCCAATCCTGCCCATTGCAGATTCTTAATTCTTTTGCGTCGTTCTTCACTGCTGACCGAACAACCAGTTGGTTTTCCCTCGAAAATGTCAGCTGACAGTAACGCACCCCACTGATTAATTTTTTCATATTGCGGATATATGGTATAAAGTTTTTTCACCCATTTGCAAAACGAATCATGCCGTCCAGTTCCTCTTTCTGCTTGTGCTAAATCGTAAACAATCGCTGGATACATTTCTTCGTGGCGCATTCTTTTTTCTACTGAATTTAATAATTTCAATGCAGTGGAATAATTTTTTTCTTCAATCTCCAGCTTGGCTAACTGCAAGTGACTGTCGACTGTTAGCTTTACATTAGGTGACAAATCCAACAACTGATTGAGCTGAATCTTTGCATCATTTTTTTTATTTTTACGAATTAACAACTGTGCATACTGATAATGTACATATTCTTTTAAATTTTGTGGCATTTGCAAAAGCTGTTGGTAAATTTTTTCGGCTACATCATCTTTTAGCCAAATTTCTGCCAGCTCAGCTTGATTAATTAAAATTAATTTCTTCTGTTCAGGATCTTTTATTTTTTCAGCTTCGGCTTCAATTTCAGCCAATTTTTTATCCTGATCGCTAGCTGAAATTTTATTATTAACCGCTTGTTCTCGATAGTTTTTTAATTTCAATAAATAATCAGATTGTGCCCGTGCAGAAAATGGAAATACTGAAAAACTCAGCGTAAACATTAGAATCAGTGCTGATTTTCTGGCCGATTTTTTATCGTTGTTATCATTTGTAAATTTCGTAAAATTAATTTTTTGCAATTGAACCATAATCTTCCCCATTGATAAACCCACGGTAAAGTATAATCGCAGGCAGATAAAAAAGTCGAAGAGCAAAAAATGTAATACAAAATAATGTAGTGAGCCTAAACTTGTTGGCTTTGGATAACACTCACATGAAATCCAATTTACAAAAACCAGCTAGACCATAGGCCAGTTTGCAGCTAAAAAACTTAAATAGATGAACTAAGGACGCATTGCTGTCTCGGCAAATATAAAAGCAATTCGCGATTGCGGATTGTGGACAACGTGAAAGTTTTTAAACCCCGACTGACGATAGATATGTTGAGTTTTATCACGATCAAAATAATGGGATTGAAATAAAATTACAGAATCTCCCACCATCAACTTTAAACCATTTAAGGCCTGCGGGATATTGTGAGTCAAAGTGTAACGAGCCTGGTACGAGTGCTGAATATCATCCCAATGAATTTCAATTTCTCCATACTGGCGAATGCCAAGTTCAATCAATGGCTTTTCTAGAAATTCAACAAATTGGCTTTGACGATAAAATTTTAAATCTTCTACCACATCCTCTTTTTTATGTGCGTGCACATGAGAAGAAATGACCAAAATTGAATTTTCGCCGATATGACTGCGCAATCTTTCTAATAACTGCACACGTCGCGTGGCCAACAAAGAGTCCAAAGCTCCATCTACAAAATAAATATTTTTTTTATTCACATTTTGAGCCGCCATACTGGAAACGGGCGCCTTATTCACAATCAGTTCCAACTCTTTTGCTGATATAACTTTAACCTCGCCAATTCGACCGCTTAATCCCATTTCAGCTAAACCGCGCTCTATTACTTGCTGCTCTAATCTCCGATGAGAGGCGTTTAAATTGCTGACTAACTGCGACCATAAAATGGGATCTTGATGTTTATAGTAATCTGCATTAACAGCCATCTCATCATGGAATGGGACAACCGAACGTAAAAACGAATTCGTCTTGTAAATTTCAATACATTGATTGGCTGCCCACGATTGAATAGAGCAAAAAGCTGAGCTCAAAGTTATCACAAATAGAACTGGCGATTGAAAAAATATATTTTTAATTTGCATCGGCGAAACATAGCAACAATGGGACTTTATTTCGCCTGTTATTTTCCTGACACTGTCAACACATTGGTCAGGCAATATTTTCAGCCGAAACTCTTGGACCGGTCTTCAATCTAAGACCAGAGGTTACCTAGGACCTTCCGTAAAAAATCCTGGATTAAAATTTCCCTTAGGTTACAATTATTACCAAAGGTTATGCAAAAACAAGATCGGCACTAAGGATTTCATGGAAGAAAATTCAACTGACAACGAATCAATAAAAACTGAAGTATACAAACCTGGTGATTTTATTTTCTTTGAAGGTGATATCGATTTTCATTTTTACATTGTTCAGCAAGGTGAAGTTCAGATTTTTACAAAAAACAAAAATGGCCAACGCGTTAACATTGCTACGGTAACAGAGGGCGAATCCTTTGGTGAATTTGCCTTATTAGACAAACAACCTCGTTCGGCCTCTGCCCAAGCCTTC